>JBCCDT010000024.1:0-38639 GCA_039030635.1 Pseudomonadota bacterium | reverse complement strand
TTTGGGCCGAACAACCTGCTTGCGATGACCCATGGGGCCCGGGTGGGTGTTGGGTTTGCGCAGAAGGCCGCGATTGGGCGGCTGGCTGTGTTTGTTCCGATGATTGCGCTCAGCGCGCTTGGATTGGGGATTGTGCTGACGACCTCTGCCTTGGTGTTCCAGATCGTGAAGGGGGTCGGTGCGGCCTATTTGATCTGGCTCGGGGTCACCTTGTGGCGGACGGCGCGGACCGTGTCCTTGGGCGAGGTCGGGCATGTTCCCGGCTCCCTGCCCCGCGCGCTGAAATCCGAGGCGATGGTTGCGCTGAGCAATCCCAAGGCGATCCTGATTTTTGCGGCCTTCTTTCCGCAGTTTGTGGACACAGGCGCATATTGGAGCAGCTATGCCATGTTGGGCGCGGCCTTTCTGATCATGGAGGCGCTTGCCGTTTTGGCCTATGCCACGCTGGGCAAATTGGCCTCTCGGTTTGCGGCCAGCAAACTGCCTTTGATGCAGCGCGTCTCGGGGGCCACAATGTGTCTTTTTGGGGCTTTGCTGCTCGTCAGCCCACAGCCAACACGCGCCTGAAACCCGCCCGGTTGAAAGTCACACAAACGGGCAGTGTCTTGTGATATGTGCGTCAAATGACGGACGCGCAGAGCCATATCCAGAGCCATTGGACATCGCGGATCCCGGTGCCGCTGGCGGCCATGGGCGTGCTGTTTTCGTCCATCGGGTTTGGGCTTGTCCCCTATTTCAGCCGTGGGCTGACAGATGATGGATTGGCCCCGCATGCGGTGGCGTTTTACCGGTTTGCCCTCGCGGCTGTGTTTCTCTTGCCGCTCGTGCTGCGCAATCTCACGCAATGGCGAGAGATTTGTTGGGGGCTGGCGACGGGCGTCGCGATGGGCGTGGGGTGGATTGGATTTGCCACCGCGCTCAAGACGGCACCGGCCTCAACGCTTGGTGTGATTTACATGACCTATCCGGTCTTCACTGTTCTTTTGTCGTGGGTGCTGTTCTCGGACCCGCCGACGCGACGGGCCTTGTTTGCCTGTGGTTTGATTTTTCTGGCGGCGTTTGTGGCCGCGGGCCCCGGGGCTGTGGCGGCTGAGCATATCCCCGCGCTTTTGCTGGCGCTTTTTGCCCCCATAGGATTTGGGTTTTCGATCTGCGCCTTGGTGCACAGGATTGCCCGGTTGGAACCGTTGGCGCGCATTGCCTCTGTTGCGTTGGGCGCGGTTTTGGGTTTGGCGCCGCTGATGCTGAGCTCGGCCCCGGCTGAGGTCCTCCCCAAGGATCGCGAAACATGGGTCCTGATTGTGGGCATCGCGACGGTGTCCGCGCTGGTGCCGCAACTGATCTACACGATCTGTTCCCCGATCATCGGTGCGTCCCGGTCTGCCGTTTTTGGCAGTATCGAGTTGCCGACCATGTTTGCCGTTGCGGTCTTCGCCTTTGGCGAGGCGCTGACATGGCAACAGGTTGCGGGCTGCGTGCTGATCCTTTCGGCGATCTTGTTGGTCCAGAGCCGTGCGACACGCAACGTGGCCAACACGATGACAAAGCCGGAGCGTTGAGGGACGCGCGCCCCCGCTCAAACGCGATTGGCAAAGTCCCAGATTTTTTGCGCGACGCTCTGGGCCGACAGGTCGGTGTTGTTGATGCGCAGGTAGTGCCCTTGTGGCATCTCACCTGCTTCTGAGTTCAAGCGGTGTTCGGCATCGGCGCGGATCATGTTGGCCTCAGAAAATGCCCTGTCACGCTTGGAGGGTTTGTGTTTGAGCCGGTTCTCGGTCACGTTGCGTTTGAGGCGTTCCTCCAGCGGGGCCTCAAGCTCAATCCAGTAGATATCCGCGCCGCGGGCCTCAAACGGCGCGGCGACGGACCGCATGTAGGCATGCTCGCCCGGGTCCTCAAAGGCCCAGACGAAGGTGAGGATGTAGCCCGGGGCGCTGCTGGAAGCGAAAGCCTCAAACATCTCTTCGCGGATGCGTTGGACCAGGTGGCGGCCTTCTGGCGCGCTGTAGCTGAAGAAGGGCGTGACCAGTTCGATGGGCAGGTGGTTGTGAAAGAGCTTGAGATCGGACAGCTTTTCCAACTCTTGTCCGACGGTCATTTTACCCACGGCATGGGGGCCAAAGAGGATCACGAGTTTCATGGGGCCACCCGCCCCGGACCCCGATCCGGGGCCTCCGCAAACATCACGCCGAGGTCCCGGATCGGGGTCCGGGACGGGGTTTCCTGCAATGAGGGTTCAGCCGCTTTTGTCGCCGACATTCTTGGCAAAACTCTCTTGGAAGGCGGCTTGCTGCGCGCCGGTGGCCTTGGTTTGATACTTGGCTTTCCATTCGTCCATGGTCATGCCGTAGAAGATCTCGCGCGCCGCCATCTTGTCCATTTCGATCCCGCGCTCATTTGCGGCCTCTTGGTACCAGCGGCTCAGGCAATTGCGGCAAAAGCCGGCGAGGTTCATCATGTCGATGTTTTGCACATCTGTGCGGTCCTCCATCAGGTGCTGACGCAAACGGCGGAAGGCGGCGGCCTCAAGCTCTAGGCGGGTTTGATCGTCCATGGTGGCTCTCCCTTTGACGCGTAAGATGCGCTTGAATGCAGGTGGGTTCAAGGCAAGGCGAGATCCCATGCGTGATAGAGCCCACCCAGCTCTTTGGCTGTGTTGCAGGCCACATGGGGTTTGCCCGAGGCGCGCGCAAGGCGGTGATTTCGAGCGCCGTTGTTGCGGGTTTTGATGATCCAGGAGGTCATGGTCCAAGACAGCCTGTCGTGCCCGCCTTCGAGGTGGCCCGCGCGATCCTGGGCGTTGCGCAAGGTCCGCCGGACATATCGAAAGTAGCGAAACCACGCGTTGGAATTGAGTGTAATCACCCCGGTTGCGCGGTCAAAGCGTTGGGCCAGAAGGGCGGTGTAGTTGCCATCCATGACCCACGCGTCCTGTGCGATTGCGGCGTCATGGAGGTTTTGAAAATCCTCATAGGGCCGTTCTTGCCAGTTGGTGTTGGGGATGTGGCGCAACTGATCGAGATGCACGGCGCGCAGTGACGGTTTTTTCTGTGACAGTTTGAGTGACAGTTTTTGGGCAAGCGCCACGGCCAGCGTGGATTTGCCGGAGTTTGACGGACCAAGGATGATGATCCGCGGGCCAAGAGCAGAGAGCGGCAGCATGTCATGCGTGTCTTTTTGGGCGATCAGACCGACGGGATACACCCATCTGACGGCCAAATGCAAAGGGGCGCTGTCGTGAGCGCCCCTTTGGTTGTCTTTGTCTGGCGCGCTGTCTTACTCGCGCATCAACTCCGGATTTTCGGCCAGCACCTTTGCCTCACGGAATTTGAGCGAGGGGCGGACATGTTCGGAATAGCCGCCCAGATTGTCGCGCAGCTCGGGGAATAGGGTCAGAATTTCCTCGCGCGTCTCCTCGGCAAAGCTGCCCAGGCCCACGTGACCGGGGTGGAAGCTTTCCGAGGGAATGCCTTCGGCATAGACCAGTTCGTGACGGTCGAACATCATGTGGAAATACTCCACCGTGCCGCCCTCAAGCGGGAAGACCGTTTCATCGTTGATCAGCGCCTTGGCGGGCACGAGCGCCTCTTTCTGACCGAACATCAGCTCCACATGCCAACCGCGGACCAACATCCGGTGCTGCGGCGAGACGCGCAGATCACGTTCATTGCCCATGACGCCCTTGCGGATCACGACCGGGGCCAGAGCACCGGTGGCCGGGACCGTAGTCGAGCCGATCCAGCGGATTTTCTTGAAGCCGTGGTCCATGGTGATGATCTCATCGCCGACCTGCAGCTCTTCGATGGGCACAGAGCCGCGCCGCGTGGCAATCTGGGTGCCCCGGACGAAACAGGCGACATTGGTGTTGTCAAAGGTCAGGTCCATGCCCGTGACGGACCCGCCCGCGCCATCCTGAAGCGTCAGATCCACATCGCCGATCTGGTCGGAGAAATCGACGCCGTCGATCACCCCGTCGATCACGCCATCCTCGGCATCGGCGCGCAGCATGCCCAGCGCGTTGCCGAAATCATTGGTGGGATCGCCATCGGCGTTGTTCACCGCATCCAGAGTGGTTTCATTGTAGAAGGCGGAGAGATCAACGAAATCGTTGTTGGTCTGATCATCATCGTCGATGGGGCCGGTGTCATCGGCGCCGAAATCGGTGATGGTATCCGCGCCGTTACCGGCCACCTCGATAAAGGTGTCGTTGCCGGTGCCGCCTGAGATCAGATCATCGGCCACGCCCGCGTTGATCGTGTCATCGCCCGCACCGGCGCGGATCGTATCCACATCGCGTTCGAGGCCCACGGCGGTTTGATCAATATTGTCTTGGGCGTCGACCATGTCGCCTTCGGGATCGTCATCATAGACACTGTCGATCAGGTCATCGCCTGCCGTGCCTTCGACAATCCCGTCGAGGATCTTGACCGGGCCATTGGTGGCCAGTGTTTCGCCGTTGGAGAAGTTGACGACCACCTGCACATCAAGGGTCTGCGCCTCATCGTCGACCGTTGGGTAGCCGGTGACATCGACATCGGTGATGGTGAAACCGGTGGGGTTCACCACGACGCGCGGGTCATCGACATCAATGGTCTCTAGCACGACGCCATCCACCACGATGTCAAAGCTTTCGACATCGGGCAGGGGCGGCGGGGTGTTGACCAGCTCTTCGAGGTCATCCTCATCGAGGATGATGCGGGCAGTGTCGTCACTGTCGATCGTGGCGAGCGCGGCAGGCAGGGTGTTGGGGCCAAAGCCCACGCCAAAGATCGTCGGGTCAAAATTGTTTTCGAGCGTGTTGAGCGGGGTTTGGAAATCCTGAGTGGAGGGCACGGGCCGTCCATCGGAGTAGAAATAGACGATGTTGGTGTCATCCGCGGATGCGCCATTGGCCTCCAGCGCGTTGTTCACCTCTGTCAGGGCGCGGTCATAGCGGGTGGTCCCGGAGGAGACCAAGCCTTCGGCATAGGCATTGAGATCGTCGGCATTGTCGAGCGTGGTGGTAAAGCTGTTTACGGTGTTGGAGTAATCCACAATCGTGACGTTGATCGATTCCGGCGGGAACCCCGCCGCGAGCAGCGTATCAAGCTGGGTTTGCAAGGCGAAAACCTGTGCCTCCAGGAAGGTATCCGTATCGCCGTCACCGTTGTAGTCGATCTCGGTGTCGTTGCCGGAAGAGCCCGACCGGTCAATCGCAAAGGTCACGTTGATCGTCGGCGCGACCCCGGATTGAGACAGCTGAATATCGGCTGTAAAGTCTTCATCCGCCACTTCGGGCAGCGTCAGATCAATCTGCGCATCAAGCCCATCAAAAGTGCCGTTATTGGAAAACGTCTGTTCGCTCATGTCAATCACCCACTGCCGCGTCGTGCGGCCTGTTACCCATTCCCAAGTGCGTTCTGCAAAGTGTTAACAACAGTTCCGTGGGGAAATCAAACGATGCATTCCGTATAGTGGAATAAGCCGTTCCACTGGACACGGTTGCGCAACAGATCGCTGAATGAGGCGACACTTTGTCAAATTCGCGTCTAATTTGCGGCGGCGCGGCGGGCCATGAAATCAGGTCAGACCCAAAGAGGCGTCACACGCCGCTGTCCAAAGCCGCAGCTTGGAGAATCGGGGCAAGGCGGGCGGCCCAGCGGGTTTGATCCTGAGGCGCGCGGATCAGGTCATTGCGCAGCTCGATCAGAACATGGGCGCGACCCGGGGCGATCGCATGGCGGTCAAGGGCATCGCCCTCAAGCGCGCCTGTATAGGGCTCATTTTCGCCGATGCAGAGGTCAGGTTCCGCCTTCAGGCGGGTGATGAGAGGGCGCGACAGCCGCTCATCCGAGGCATAGAGAATGCCCACATGCCAAGGCCGGGGCGGACGGCCGCGAAACTGCGGTGTGAAACTGTGGACCGAGACGATGATCGTGTCCTCTTGGCGCGCGGCGAGCTGGGCCAGAGCGGTGTGATAGGGCCTGTAACATGCGTCCAGGCGGCGCTCCCGCTCTGCGGTGTCGGCGCGGGCGTTGCCGGGGATGATGGTGCCGTCATAGAGCTTCATCAAAAGTGTGGGGTCATCCTCACCCCGGTTGGGATCAATCACCAGACGGGAGAAGTTGGCGAAAATCGCGGGGGCCTCAAGATGGGCGGCCAAGGCCGAGGCCAGACCATCCGCCCCGATGTCATAGGCGATGTGACGGCCCATATCCGCCGGGGCCACACCCAAATCCCCGCCATTGATGAACGGCGGCACCGTGTTGGCGGCGTGATCGCAGGTGACCAGCCATCGGGCGGGCCGGTCAGCGCCTTCGATGCGGAAGGGTTCGTATGTCATGGATGCGTCATATCTTTTTGAATGATCTATGGCAGTTGCGCAGGGAAGGGAATTGCGTAATAAGCAAATCGCTACTCCGTTAGCGTTAACGCGCCCGATATATTTTTCGGCCACTTTGCGGCCGCATAGCGAATTGAAGGATTGCGCGCCCCATGAGACGCCACCGTAATGTGAAAATTGTCGCGACCCTTGGGCCGGCATCGGAAACCTATGACACGATCCGTGCACTGCACGAGGCGGGCGCGGATGTGTTTCGCCTGAACATGAGCCACGGAGAGCACGGCGCGATCCGCGAAAAGCACAAGATCATCCGCCAGATTGAGGCCGATCTGGACAGCCCGATTGCCATTCTTGCAGATTTGCAGGGGCCAAAGCTGCGCGTGGGGGCCTTTGCTGCGGGCGAAG
Organism: Pseudomonadota bacterium; assembly: GCA_039030635.1. Taxonomy (GTDB): domain Bacteria; phylum Pseudomonadota; class Alphaproteobacteria; order Rhodobacterales; family Rhodobacteraceae; genus Roseovarius. The sequence goes on along the minus strand of JBCCDT010000024.1, from coordinate 31,912 downwards.
AAGAGCTCAAGATCGGGCAGATGTTCCGCCTCGACCTCAACCCCAAAGACGGGGATGTGACGCGCGTGTGCCTGCCGCATGCAGAGATTTTCGAGGCGCTGACGCCGGGGTCGAACCTGTTGGTGAATGACGGCAAGATCCGGTTGCGCGTGATTGAGTGCGGCCCTGATTTCGCGGAAACCGAGGTGACCGTGGGCGGGACCATTTCGGACCGCAAAGGCGTGAATGTGCCTGATGTGGTGCTGCCGCTGGCCGCGCTGTCGGAGAAGGATCGCAAGGATCTGGAATTTGTCTGTGAGCTGGGCGTGGACTGGCTCGCGCTGTCTTTTGTGCAGCGCGCCGCAGACGTGGAAGAGGCGCGTGCCTTGGTGAAAGGGCGTGCCGCGATCCTGTCGAAGATCGAAAAGCCATCGGCGGTGGAATGGTTTGACAGCATTCTTGAGGCCTCGGACGGGATCATGGTGGCGCGGGGCGATCTGGGCGTTGAGCTGCCTGTGCAGAACGTGCCGCCCATTCAGAAACGCCTCGTGCGGAAATGTCGCGCCAAGGCGAAACCGGTGATCGTGGCCACACAGATGCTCGAATCCATGATCGAGAGCCCGATGCCCACACGCGCCGAAGTCTCTGACGTGGCGGCGGCGATCTATGAGGGCAGCGACGCGGTGATGCTGAGCGCGGAATCGGCGGCGGGCAGCTATCCGATTGAGGCGGTGACAACGATGGACAACGTGGCCCGCGAGGTGGAGAGCGATCCGACCTACAAACAGATCATCGCGGCCAGCCGCGTGGTGGCGCGCACATCCGTGGCCGACGGGATCGTGGTGGCCGCGCGCGAGATTGCCGAGGCGACGGATATCCGCGCGATTTGCTGCTTTACCCAGTCAGGCACGACCGCGCTTTTGACATCGCGCGAACGGCCCGGCGTGCCGATCATCGCCATGACCAACGTTCGCGGCACGGCGCGGCGGCTGGCGCTGAGCTGGGGTGTGGATTGCGTGATGACGGACACGTTGGAGCGGTTCAAAATGGCCGTGCTGGCGGCCGCGCGGGCGGCCCGGGAGCATGGCTATGCCGAGGCGCTGGACCAGATCGTCGTCACGGCGGGGGTGCCCTTCAACGTGCCGGGGACAACGAACATCCTGCGCGTTGCGCCCTGCCAAGAGAGTTTGATTTACTCAACCGATCCGGGCTAAGACAGCCGGGTCATGAGCAACATTGACCCTGATATCCTGATCGCCCTGGGGGTGTTTTTGCTGGTGCTGTCGGTGCCGTCGCTGATTTCCGCCGCGATTGACCGCCGCCCACCGCGCGTGGCCGCGTTGACGGCGATCCTGGCGGGGGGGATCCTCGTCTATACGATTCAGAGCAACCCCGGCGCCTACAGCGTCAAGGACGTGCCAGACGTGTTCATCCGGGTGGCGGCCAAAATCATCTGACAGGCGCCTGCGCGGCCTCTTGCAAAATCCAGTCGATCACGTGGTCGACATGGGGCGTGCGTTTGCGATTGCGCTTGGCGAGCAAGTAGAACTCGGATGGCTCCTCAATGACGAGGTCCGTGACCTGGGCGAGCCGCCCGGCGGCGAGATCATGTTCGACCAGAAACCGACTGGCCAGCGCGATGCCCTGACCGGCGATGGCCGCGTCAATCGCCAGCGCGGTCTGGCTGAACCGCATGCCACGATCCTCTGCCCCATCCCGGCCCAGCGCGCGCCAGAAGGCAGGCCAAAGATCGTGGGTATCGTGTAACTTCGGGGCGGCCTCCAACCCCTTATTGGCAAGATCGGGCGCGGCCACCGCGATCACCTCACTGGCAAAAAGCGGCCAGGCCTGAAGGCTCGCCCCGAAAGGCGGCGCGGTTTGACGCACAGCCAGGTCAATCCCGTCCGAGGCAAAGCTGGACATCTGTTCGGTTGCCAAAACGCGCAGATCGACATCGGGGTGACGCGCCGAAAAGGCGGGCAGATGCGGGATCAGCCATTTGGACGCAAAAGTGGGCGTGACCGAGATGATCACCTTTTGCGGCAAGGGCCGGACCTGTGCCGTGGCCTTGCGCATCAGGTCAAAGGCATGGGCGATATTGGCGTGGTATTCATGGCCCATCTGCGTGAGCGCAACACCTTTGGGGCGGCGTTCAAAGAGCGTGACGCCCAAGTGTTTTTCCAAAGCGCGGACATGCTGCGCCACCGCGCCTTGGGTCACGCGCAGCTCAGTGGCCGCCAAGCGGAAGTTCAGGTGGCGGCCAGCGGCGTCAAAGGCGCGCAAGGCGTTGAGCGGGGGAAGCGGTGTGTCAGGCAATAGTTTTTCTACAGTTATGTAGCAGCAAACTGACCTTCTCTGAGCAGGGAATTCAAGTAAATTGGTCAAAATGGACAAGAGGATTTTGGAATGTCAGATCAAAAAGTAGCCCTGATCACCGCAGGCGGCAGCGGGATGGGCGCGGATGCGGCGCGCAAACTGGCCGAAGATGGATTTGCCGTGGGCATCTTGTCATCGTCGGGCAAGGGCGAGGCGCTGGGCGCCGAGCTGGGCGGGTTTGGTGTGACCGGCTCAAACCTGGAGGTGGCGGATCTGGCCCGCCTCGTGGACACCGCCAAAGAGCGCTATGGCCGGGTGGATGTGGTGATCAATTCCGCCGGTCACGGGCCCAAGGGCGATATCCTTGAGATGAGTGACGAGGATTATCACAAGGGGATGGATGTGTACCTGATGAACGTGGTGCGCACCACGCGGTTGGTGACGCCGATCATGCAGGCCCAGGGGGGCGGCACGACGATCAACATCTCGACCTTTGCGGTGTTTGAACCGGACCCGCTGTTTCCGACCTCGGGGATGTTCCGGGCGAGCCTGGCTGCGTTTTCGAAGCTTTATGCGGATAAATACGCGGGCGAGAATATTCGGATGAACAACGTGCTTCCGGGTTTCATCGACAGCCTGCCCGAAACGGAGGATCGCCGGGCGCGTATTCCGATGGGGCGCTATGGCCGCGCCGAAGAGGTGTCATCGATGATCTCGTGGCTGGCCTCAGAGAATGCGGCCTATGTGACCGGGCAGAATTTCCGCATTGATGGCGGGCTGACGCAGTCGGTTTGACAGAGCGTGTTCGTCAGGCCGTGGCGTGGCGACCAGGTTGCGGTTCTAAAGCGCTTTATCCCGCAACCCCGCACTCCGTCGGCTCGACGGTCTGCAATTGCCATTTCGCCATGCCGTGGGGACGGCCTGACGAACGCGCGGCGGGCTGGCGCCTTTGATTCCGCGCCAGGCGCTTGAAGGCAAAATTCGCTTGCTAAGCCGCACCGCCGGGCCTATACGGCGCTTTCACCCGCGAGACCGGCCAATGTGGCATGCCGAGTCGCGCGTTCTACCGCCTTTCGAAAAAGGAGCCGGAAATGCCCAAGATGAAGACCAAGTCGAGCTGCAAGAAGCGGTTCAAAGTGACAGCCAGTGGCAAGATCAAAACCGCGCAAGCGGGCAAGCGCCACGGCATGATCAAACGCACCAACAAGTTTATCCGCAACGCACGTGGCACCACTGTGATGAGCGAGGCTGACGCCAAGATCATCAAGCCCATGATGCCCTATTCGCGCTAAGGAGAAGCTCAGATGTCACGCGTTAAAGGTGGGACCGTTACCCACGCCCGTCACAAGAAAATCACCAACGCCGCGAAGGGCTATTACGGCCGTCGCAAGAACACCTTTAAGGTGGCCAAACAGGCGGTGGACAAAGCCAATCAATACGCCACCCGCGACCGCAAGAACCGCAAGCGCAACTTCCGCGCGCTGTGGATCCAGCGGATCAACGCGGCTGTGCGCAGCCATGATGAGGCGCTGACCTATTCGCGCTTTGTCAACGGCCTCAGCCTGGCCGGGATCGAAGTGGACCGCAAAGTGCTGGCCGATCTGGCCGTGCATGAGCCGGCGGCCTTCGGGGCCATCGTGGAGCAGGCCAAAAGCGCGCTCGCGAAGTAAATCGAAAGACAATTTGCACAAACCGCCGGTCGGACACCCCGATCGGCGGTTTTTTGACGTCTGTTGCGCGGATTTCGGCGGAAAACGGACTGCCACGAAATGGTCACAGGGATTTCCAACTTCCTAACAACCTGTCACGTAGACCTAAGGGGCTGAAACGCAAAAACAGGAGCCAAGGTATGGCAGATAAGCAGCAACCTGTATTGAGTGAAAAAGCCCTGCGCATGTTGGCCGCGCACGACCGTGAAGTTCAGACACAGCGGTCGCGCCACGCCTAGCGCAAGATCACGTTTGCGGATTTGAGGCGCAAGCGCAGTTTAAGAGTTTCCGAAAAAGGCGTGCCCGAGAGGCGCGCCTTTTTTGCATCTGCGATTGTCCGGTGGATGGGCCTGAGCTACGGTCAATGCATGGACCACAAAGCTTTTGCCGCCACGATCCCTGAGGATCAGCTTGCCGCGCTGAATGAAACGGCCGATGCCCCCGGCCTTGTGCATTTGGCCGGGCATGTGGCGGTGATTTTGGGCTTTGGCCTGTGGATCGCGCTGGGCGGGCCGCTGTGGCAGATGGCCCTTGTGGGCCAAGGCATCGCGATCTGCTTTCTGTTCACACTGCAACATGAGGCGACGCACAAGACCCCGTTTCGCACCGACTGGATCAATGAATGGGTCGGGCGGATCTGCGGCGTGATGATTTTGCAGCCGTTCATCTGGTTTCGGTATTTGCATCTGGCCCATCACCGCCACACCAACATCCCCGGCAAGGACCCCGAGCTTGAGGGCGGCGTCAAGCCCGAGACCTGGGCCCAGTTCGCCGTGTTTCTCAGCGGTTGGACCTATTGGATCGGGCTCGCGCGGCAGACATTGGGCAATGCGATGGGCCGCGATCCGGGCGCGTTTGTTCCGCGCCATGCCAAACCCCGCGTGGTGAGGGAGGCGCGCTGGATGCTGGTGATCTATGCCGGTCTGGGGGCGAGCCTGATTTGGACACCGCTGCTGGTGTGGGTGTGGATCCTGCCATGTGTGTTGGGGCAGCCTTTCCTGAGGCTTTATGTGCTGGCCGAGCATGGGCGCTGTGCGTTTGTGGCGAATATGTTTGAGAACACGCGCACGACCTATACCAACCGGGTGGTGCGGTTTTTTGCGTGGAACATGCCCTATCACGTGGAGCATCATTCCCTGCCGCAGGTGCCGTTTCACAAGCTGCCGGAGTTGCATGATCGGATGGCCGGGCATCACAAGGTGACCGCGCAGGGGTATTCAGGCTTTGCCGCGGAATATGCCGGCGATCTGAAGTGAGAGCCGCGCCTTTGCAAGGCCCCGGCGTGGCGATCTGAACGTGTTTGAGGGCGCTTTATCGTAACGTACCGCTGAATGGTTGGAATGTGCGCGATCCGTCGTATTTCGCCAGGCCCTGGGTGGGGCCTTGCGAAGGCGCGGCGGGCTTCGCCCTTGATTCCGCGCCGGGGTGTGTGGGGACGGTCAGTCTTTTTTCGCGAAAACTGATCTGCGACCGCGCACGTTCAGCGATTTGCGTGACCCTGTGACCTTACCGTTTTGGGAGCCCACAAGGATCGGTGGCTCTTCGTCGATGTATTTTTCCAGCACCACGATGGAATCGTAGAACCGCACCGCGTTGAGTTCTTTGGCGATGTCGTCAAAGGGGAAGATCTCATCCTGATCGGTGTACCAGCTGTGCATTTTGTCCACGAGGCGCTTGGCGTATTCGATAAAGCTGGCCTCTTCACGAAAACCGCCGCCGAAACCGGGCCAATAGCTGGTATGGGTGTCCTCCACCAGATAAAGCCCCTTGTTCGACAGGTGCGGCCAGAGATGTTCGAAGCTGGTGATTTGCTGGTGCATCATGTGGCCGCCATCATCGATCACCACGTCAAAGGGGCCGTGTTTTTCAGCGAGCTCTGCCAGAAACGCGGGATCCGCCTGATCCCCGATTTCGACATATGTGCCGGGCTCCGCGTGGTCGCGGCAGGTGGGATCGATATCGACAAAACTGAGCCGCGCCTCCTTGCCGAAATACCCCACCCACATCGGGATCGAGCCGCCGCGATAGACCCCGATTTCGAGAAAGGAGATGTCTTGCCCGCGGAACCGATTGAGCTCACGCTCATAGACGGAAAAGTAGTGCCGCCACTTGGTGATCGCCCGGTGATCGGTGCGTTTGAGGTAATCCGAAAAGTAACCCATGCCTGCCTCATGCTTGTGCGGTGCACTAGAGATCATCTGCGCGGTTCTTGCAATCAAAGCCGCGCGCGGATAGCAGGACGCGTGACTGCTTTGAGGAACCCGGTATGGATGATCTGCGCGATAAGTATCTGTCTTTGATTGGTGAGGCCGGGGATGAGGCCGCGCTGGAAGAGTTGCGCGTGCAGGCCGTGGGCAAGAAGGGTGAGATCAGCCTTCAGATGCGCGAATTGGGCAAGATGACCCCGGAGGAGCGGCAGGTCGCAGGGCCAAAGCTGAACGCGCTGAAGGATGAGATCAATGCCGCACTCTCCGCCAAGAAGGCGGCGTTGGCGGATGCCGCGTTGGACGAGCGGCTCAAGACCGAATGGCTGGATGTGACACTGCCGGCGCGGCCAGGGCGGCAGGGGTCGATCCATCCGATTTCTCAGGTGACCGAAGAGGTGACAGCGATTTTTGCCGATATGGGATTTGCCGTCGCCGAAGGGCCGCAGATCGAAAGCGATTGGTACAATTTCGATGCGCTGAACATGCCGGGCCACCACCCCGCGCGCGCCGAGATGGACACGTTTTACATGCACCGTGATGAAGGCGACAATCGCCCGCCCCATGTGTTGCGCACCCATACGAGCCCGGTGCAGATCCGCACCATGCAGGCCAAGGGCGCGCCTATTCGGATCATCGCGCCGGGTCGGGTCTATCGCGCGGATTATGATCAGACGCACACGCCGATGTTTCATCAGATCGAAGGGCTGGCGATTGATCGCGATATCTCGATGGCGAACCTGAAATGGTGCCTGGAAGAGTTCGCGGCGGCGTTTTTCGAGGTGGATCAAATCGAGGTTCGGTTCCGCGCCTCGCATTTTCCCTTCACGGAGCCTTCGGCAGAGATTGATTTCCGCTGTTCCTGGGAAGGGGGCACTTTGAGGCTGGGCGAGGGGGATGACTGGCTGGAGGCCGGCGGCTCTGGCATGGTGCATCCACGCGTGCTGGAGGCGGCGGGCGTGGACCCCAATGAATGGCAGGGCTTTGCCTTTGGTCTGGGCATCGACCGGTTGGCGATGCTGAAATACGGCATCCCCGATTTGCGTGCCTTCTTTGACAGTGATTTGCGGTGGCTCAAGCATTACGGGTTTACGCCCCTTGACGTGCCCACGCTGCATGGCGGATTATCACGCTAGGGACACGGGAAAGATGTAAGCCGGGGTTAACCCCGGCCTACGGCGTTTGATAAGGACCGTGGATTATGGCGCTTCAACAACTGATTTATGCCTCTGAGCCCTTTGGCTTTGACGACGCGATGCTGGCGGGGATCCTGCTGGATGCGCGACGGTGCAACAGCCGCGATGACATCACCGGCGCGTTGATCGTGCGCGGCGATTTGTACATTCAGCTGCTGGAGGGGCCGAGGAAGAAGGTCGATGAGTGCTATGCGCGCATTCGCCAGGATGACCGGCATGCCAATGCCAAGACGCTGATGAAGCGGTCGATCAAGACGCGGCTGTTCCCCGATTGGGCGATGAAGGATGACCCGGCACAAAGCTGGGTCTGGTCGATGGATGACGTGCAAAACGGCGCGGTCGACCGGGCAACCGAGGATGAGGCGCTTGGCTTTTTCACGCGGTTGGCGGCGGGCAATGCCACGGCCTTTCCACCCAAAGCGGTCGACCCCTAGCGGGTGCGGCTGGGGGCCTGAAGTTTCGCAAATAACGCGGCGCGTGTCGCGGTTGAGCATGACCTGAGCGCGTCAGTGCAGTGCAGTTGTGACCATGGTTCGGGTCCTCATTCTCGAAGGCAACACACCTGCGTGGCTCACCTCTGGCCCGGCGGGTGCCGCGTGTTTCGTCAGCACGTTTCAACGCCTGGACCCAAAACTGTCGTTGCAGATTTTGAACCCCTATCAGAGGGCGGTCTCACCCGGCGATTTTGATGCCGTCGATGCGGTCGTGTTCACTGGCAGTGGTGAGGCGTGGGCCGCTGATGCGCCGGAGACCGCCTGTCAGCGGGAGGCGATGGAGCTTGCCCTGGCGGCGGGGCGTCCGATTTGGGGATCGTGCAACGGGATGAACCTTGCGGCGGTGGTATTGGGCGGGTCAGTGGGCCCCAACCCCAATGGCATTGAGGTGGGTCTGGCGGAAAACCTGCAGCTGACAGAGGCCGGCGAGATCCATCCGATGATGGCAGGCCGCGCACCGGGCTTTGCGGTTCCTTGCATTCATCGCGATCATGTCTTGCAGCTTCCGTCACAAGCGCAGCTTTTGGCCTATAATGCGCATACGGCGGTTCAGGCCTTTGCGATGGACGCGGGCGGCGCGGATATCTGGGCCACGCAGTATCACCCCGAAGCCAGCCTCGACGATATTGCGGCCTATGTCCGGCATCAGGGCATTTTTGATCACCTCGGGGAGGCGATGGGCCTGCTGAAGGCCCGACACATCGACTTTGAGGCGCGCAGCTCTGAGCTGGCCAATTGGGTGCGCTATGTAAAGCAGCGCAGCCAACCGCAAACGCCTCAGAGACAGGGCGAAACGCCCGCTGCGACTTGACAGTTGGCCTCAAAGGCGAAGACCTTGTCGCAAAGCGATCAGGAGACCGCCATGGATGATCATTCTGCAGACAATTTCACCCTGCGCGCCCGGCGTGACAGTGGGGGGACGCCGACGCTTAATACCTGGGGCGCGAATTCCGATTACGGCACGCTGCGGTCTGTGCTGCTGGGGCCGATTGAGAATTACCGCTGGTTGCAGACCTCGTCCGTGTCCAAGAAAACGCTGCGCCGGGGGGTGCCGTTTGATGCGCGCGTCGCCGCCAAGCAGCACGCAGAGATGGTCAGCGCCTATCAAAGTGCGGGCGTGGAGGTGCACACCCATACGCCCGATCCGCACCTGCCCTATCAGGTCTATGCGCGGGACAGTTCGATCATGACGCCCTTTGGCGCGATCATCACCCATATGGCGCAGTGGTGGCGGCGCGGCGAAAATTTCCGCGCGATTGAGACGTATCAATCCCTGGGCATCCCGATTTACGATTTCGTCACCGCGGGCACCTTTGAAGGCGGGGATTTTAACGTGATCGAACCCGGCTGTGTGCTGATCGGGTGGGAAGGGTATGAAGGGCGTTCGCAAGAGGAAGGCGCGCGCCAGATTGCAGGTTGGATGGAGGCTGAAGGCTGGGAAGTGAAGCTGGCCGATATTGACCCGTTCTATGTGCATATCGACCTGATGGTGGTGATGCTGGCGCCAAAACTGGCGGCTGTGTGCACCGATTGCACGGATCCCGAGATTGTCGATTGGCTCAAGGCCAAGGGGATCGAGATTGTCGAGGTGCCGTTTCAGGACACGATTGCGCTGGGCTGCAACGTGGTGGCGTTGGGCGAGGATCGCGTGCTGTTGCCGGAAGGCTCCAAAGTGCTGAAAGAGAAGCTCAAGGCGCTGGGCTTTACGATCTATGACCCGGATTTGTCGATGATCACCCAAGGCGGCGGCGGGGTGCATTGCATGTGTCAGAGCCTCATTCGCGACCCCGTATAGCGCAAGTCCTGCGCGCTGGCGCACAGATGTTTGACCGCGTTGCCCTTGGAACTCTGCAAAGGCGGGTTATTTAGCCCTGCAAGCAGAAGACAATCCACATTGGTGACATGAAGAAAATCCTGGCGATAACGCAATGGGTCGTGAAAGAGGCGTTCTGGCTTGCCGTAGCGGGCGGGCTGATCTTTGGCGGCTGGTACGGGTTTCAATACCTCGGTGAGAACCGCGAGGTGGTGGAGGCCGCGCCGGTGGAACGGCCGATCGCGCTGGTTGAGACGCAGGCGTTGGAGCCGTTGGACGGTGCGCTGCCTATTCGCGGGGAAGGCTTTGTGCGGCCCTTGCGGCAGCTGTCGCTGTCCAGTCAGGTGGGCGGGCGCGTGACCTATGTGCACCCGGCGCTGCATGATCGGACCCGGTTTGAAAAAGGCGAGGTGCTGGTGCGCCTTGATGACCGTGCGGCGGCGGCCGCGCTGGAGCAGGCCGAGGCCAATATTGCCGCGACCCAAGCGCGGATTGCGCAAAACCGCAAGGATATCGACCGCGTGAGCCAATTGGTGGATCGCGGGGCGAGCACGCGCACGCAATTGGATGAGTTGCGCAGCATGAGCGATGAAATGGCTGCGAACCTGAGCGGGTTTCAGGCCGCCCGGCTGTCCGCCGAGATTGCCCAGAGCGACCGCATGATCGTGGCGCCCTTTGACGGCGCGGTGCTGAGCGAGAGCGTGGAGGTGGGCGATGTGGTTGCTGTGGGTCAGGCCCTGGCCGAAGTGTTCACCGAAGGCGAGTTGGAGATCGACGTGCCGGTGCGACAGGCCGATGCCGCGCTGATCCCCGGGCTGTTTGAGGGGGCGGCGGCGGAGGCCACTGTCGATGTGCCCTTTGCCGATTACGTGTTCCGCTGGCAGGCCAATGTTGCGCGCGTGCAGCCGGAGGTCGACGCCCGGACCCGGACGCTAACCGTAACGGTGCGGCTGGGCGATCTGGAAGATGTCGACGGGCGCAGTGTGACCGGTCAAGAGATCGCCTCGGGCGCGCCGCCGGCCTTGATCAACGCTTATGCGCAGGTGGTCATCCGGGGCGCGGATACCGATGACGCGTATCGCATTCCATCGACAGCGCTGCGCGGGGGCGACACGGTCTGGCTTTATGATGAGGGCACGCTGTCCATGGCGCCCGCGGAGGCGATCCATGTGGACGGCGAAGACACCTATATCGCGGCCAGTGCCCTGCCCGCGGGCAGCCGGATCATCACCTCACAGCTTTTGGCGCCCATCGACGGGATGCCCGTGCGCAATGTCAGTGATCGGCGTCATGCCGATCTGGCGGAGTAGATTATGAACGCGGCCATCAAATGGGTGACGGAACACGCGGTGGCCGCGATGCTGTCCATGGTGTTGGTGGTCACGGTGGGTGTGCTCACGGTTCTGAGCATTCCGCAAAAGACCTTTCCCGAGTTTACGCTGGATACCGTATCGATCTCTGTGCAGTTTCCGGGCGCGTCGCCGGAGGAAATCGAAGAGAGCATTGTGCAACCCATTGAGGATGCCCTGTCGGATGTGGAGGGGATCGATGATCTGACGGCGTCAATCTCTGAGGGGCGCGGGGGCGTGTCGGTCACGTTTTTGCGCGGTGAAGATGTTCAGGTGAAACTGAATGAAATCCAGACCGAAGTGGATGGCATCACCGTCTTTCCCGAGGACGCCGAAGATCCTGTGGTGGTGGAGGCGGCAAACCCCTCTCGCGTGCTGCAAATCGCGGTGCATGGCAACACGTCAGAGCGTGTTCTGACCGAAGAGGCCGAGCGGCTGCGCGATGAGATTGCGGTACTGCCGGCGGTGTCCTTTGTGGAAGTGGGCAACCGGCGCGATTATGAAGTGACCGTTGAGGTCAATCGCGACACGCTGCGCGCCTATGACATGACGATCGCCGAGATCGCGACGGCGATCCGCGCCAACTCCCTGGAGCTGCCGGGCGGCGCGATTGAAACCAACACGGTGAGCATTCCGATCCGCACCGTGGGGCGCAATTTCAATCAGGCCGATTTTGAGCGGATCATCGTCCGATCCAGCCCTGAAGGCGGGCGGGTGTATCTGCGCGATGTGGCGACGGTGACGGACGGGTTTGAGGACTCCGATTTCACGGCCACGTTCAACGGTGAGCCGGCGGTGGCCGTGAACGTGTTCCGCGTGGGCAATGAACAGGCGCTGGACATCGTGGCAGAGGTGCAGGCGCATCTGCAGGACAATTTTCGCCCCAGTTTGCAGGATGGGATCTCTGTCACCGTTTGGCAGAATGACGCGCGGGAACTCCAGAGCCGGATTGACCTGCTGACCAAGAACGCGGTGCTGGGGCTGACCCTGGTGATCATCTGTTTGGCGCTGTTTCTGGATTTCCGGCTGGCGGCGTGGTCGGCGGCGGGGATCGGGGTGTCCTTTGCCGGTGCGCTGGCCGTGATGGGCGCGGCGGGCATGTCGATCAACATGATCTCGCTCTTTGGGTTCATCCTGGCCATCGGGATCATCGTAGACAACGCCATTGTGGTGTCCGAGAACATCTATACCAACAATGAAAAAGGCATGAGCCCGCTGGAGGCCGCCGTCAAAGGCACGCAGCGGATCGCGGTGCCGGTGGTGTTTTCCACGATCACGACGCTGGTGGCGTTTTGGCCGCTGCTGCAATTGCCCGGCGTGCTGGGCAAGTTTCTGGCCGATATCCCGCTGGTGGTGATGATCGTGCTGAGCCTGTCACTGTTGCAGGCGCTGTTTATCCTGCCGCGCAACCTGTCCAATCTGGATGTGTCGGAGAGCTATAAGCCCAATCTGGTGCTGCGAGCGATCCGGGCGGTGCGGGGTGTGATTGATGCGGGGCTGCAATGGTTCATCGCGGTGCCACTGGATGCGATGCTGAGGTTCACCACAAGCCGGGTTTTGGTGCCCATAGGGGCGATGATTGGCGCGATGATCCTGACCGTGGGCCTCTTGGCGCATGGCTATGTGAAGTTCAATTTCTTCCCGTCGATTGACGGCAATTTTGTCACCGCCGCCATTGAGATGAATGACGGCACCACGTTTGACATGACCCGCGATGTGGCCGAGCAGGTCAGGATGGCCTCAGAGCGCGCGGCGGCCACGATTGAGGCGCGTCTGCCCAATGCCGCGGAACCGGTTATTCAGGGCACCAATGTGATCGTGGGCCGCGGATCGGTGTCGTCCGGGCCGGGCATGGACACGGCCGTCTTTAGCGCGACGATTGCCAATGTGGAGGTCGAGGTCACGCAAGCGGAGCTGCGCGACTGGCCCACGCGCGATTTTGAGGCGGCGTGGTTTGAGGCCATTGGCGATATTCCGGGTGTCAAAAGCCTGACCGTATCCGCAGAGCTGGTGGGCGCAGGTGATCCGATTGCGGTGGAGCTTTCGCTGCCGGATGGGGAGGATATCAGCCCTGTGGTGGATCAGCTGCGCGAAGGGTTGCGCGGCATTCCCGGCGTTTTTTCGATCCGCGATGACAATTCATCAGGGCGGACAGAGTATCGGCTGGCCCTGAAGGATGAAGCGCGGATTTACGGCGTCTCGATCGAGGATCTGGCGACGCAGACACGCTCAGCGTTTTTCGGGATGGAGGCCACATCGTTTCAGCGTGGGGCCGACAATATCGAGGTGTGGGTCCGCTTCCCGCAGGATCAGCGCGACAGCCTTTACGACCTGCTGGATTTCGTGATCACGACGCCGGGCGGTGAGACGATCCCGCTGTCGAACGTGGCGCGGATCGAAGAAGGGCTGGCGCCCACCACCATTGAGCGGCGCAACGGGCGCAAGATCACCACTGTGACGGCGGATGTGGACACCGCTGTGCTGACGGCGCAAGAGGCCAACACGGTGATCGCGGAAGACTTGCTTCCGCCACTCCGCACGGCCTATCCCGGGTTGATCGTGGATTTCGGTGGTGAACAGCGCGAACAAGGCGATGCCGCCGGGGCCTTGGGTCAGGCCGTGGGGATTGCGCTTTTTGCGATATTCGCGCTCCTGGCGCTGGTATTTAGGTCTTATGTGCAGCCGGTGGTGGTGATGATTGCCATACCGCTTGGCCTGATTGGCGCGGTGGTGGGGCATTTGATTGTGGGCATCCCGCTTACGCTTTTGTCGATCTTTGGGATCATTGGCCTGTCGGGGGTGATCATCAACAACTCTCTGGTGATGGTGGATCTTTATAATGAACACCTAAAAGCTGGGATGGACCTGCGCGAGGCGGTGATCCGCGGCACCAAAGAGCGGTTTCGGCCGATCCTTTTGACCGCGCTCACGACCTTTCTGGGCGTGTTCCCGTTGATCATGGAAACCTCTCTTCAGGCGCAGTTTCTTATTCCTCTGGCGGTGTCGATCGGGTTTGGCGTGCTGTTTGGGACCGTGATCGTGATCCTGAGCGTGCCGGCGATCTTTATCGTTCAGGCGCGGATCACCGGCGCGGTGGCGCGCATGCTGGGCGGAGGGCCGCAACCCCAATCCGACATGGAAGCGCCCAAAACACAGGCAGTCGAACGCGCACGGCCCACACAGATTACAAAAGTCGCGGCGGAGTAACCTGACCGTAACGGCAAGGGTTGCATACTCAAGAATACCGTGCTTTGAGCGCGAACCGGGTTAGTTCCTCGTGTTGGGGTCAACCGCGAGCAGAGATCACACATGACCAAATTTATGATGGCAGCACTGGCGGCTGGGCAGGATCTTTCTTCCTTGCGCAATGATGGCCGGTTTGACCTGAGCCGCATCCGCATTGAGCTTTTGGCCGGGCTGACCGTGGCCTTGGCTTTGGTGCCCGAAGCGGTGGCCTTTGCCTTTGTGGCGGGCGTGCATCCATTGGTCGGGCTTTATGCCGCCTTTATCGTGGGGCTGATCACCGCCGTTCTGGGCGGACGTCCGGGGATGATTTCGGGCGCGACCGGGGCCTTGGCCGTGGTCATGGTGTCGCTCGTGGCGACCCATGGGGTGGAATACCTCTTTGCCACCGTTGTGTTGATGGGTGTCATTCAGATTGCCGCCGGTGTGTTCCGACTGGGCAAGTTCATCCGGCTGGTGCCCCATCCGGTGATGCTTGGCTTTGTGAACGGGCTGGCGATTGTGATTTTCCTCGCCCAGATGAGCCAGTTTCAGGTGCCGGGCACGGCAGAGCATGCAGGTCACGGAATGGCCAATGGGGAATGGCTCTCTGGCGGGCCGTTGATCATGATGCTGGGCCTTGTGGCGGCGACGATGGCGATCATCTGGGTCATGCCCAAGATCACCACGGCCATTCCCGCGCCGCTTGCCGGGATCGGGATCGTGGCGCTGGCGGTGATTGCCTTTGGCATCGACGTGCCGCGCGTGGGCGATATGGCCTCGATTGACGGGGGTTTGCCTGCGTTTCACATCCCCATGGTGCCCCTGACCCTTCAGACCTTTGAGATCATTCTGCCTTATGCGCTGATCCTGGCGGCCATTGGCCTGATCGAGAGCCTGCTGACGCTGAACCTGGTGGGGGACATCACGGGCAAGCGGGGCGGGTCGTCCAAGGAATGCATCGCCCAGGGCGCGGCCAACACCGTGACCGGGTTTTTCGGCGGAATGGGCGGCTGCGCGATGATCGGGCAATCCATGATCAATGTGAAATCGGGTGGGCGCACGCGGCTGTCGGGGATTTCTGCGGCGGTGTTTTTGCTGCTGTTCATTCTGGTCGCGGCCCCGCTGATCGAACAGATCCCACTGGCCGCCTTGGTGGGCGTGATGTTCATGGTGGTGATCGGGACATTCGCGTGGAACAGTTTCAAGATCATGCGCAAAGTGCCGCTGACCGATGCGATCGTGATCGTGCTGGTGACCGTGGTCACCGTGTTTTTCGATCTGGCCACCGCCGTGGTCGTGGGGGTGATCGTCTCGGCGCTGGCCTATGCGTGGAACAACGCCTCGCGCATTTCGGCCAAGCGTCATGACACACCCGAAGGCGCGCGCGTTTACCTGGTGCAGGGCCCTCTCTTTTTCGGGTCGAGCGAAGGATTTGTGGAGCTGTTTGACCCCGCGCAGGATCCATCCTCCGTGATCGTGGATTTTGCCGAAAGCCGGGTGGTGGATCAGTCCGCCCTCAACGCGATTGAGACGGTGGCAGGGAAATACGAGGCGGCGGGCAAGCAATTGCAGCTGCGCCATCTGAGCCGGGATTGCCATCAGTTGCTGGCCAAGGCCGGACAGCTGATTGTCGACAGTGATGATGACCCCGACTATCAGATCGCGGTGGATTATGCCGTGCGGACGGGTGTGCTTGGTGCGGGGCATTGAGACACCCGCCCCGGACTTGATCCGGGGCCTCGTGCATGAAGAAAGGAGGCCCCGGATCAAGTCCGGGGCGGGTTTTGCCTGACGGCTTGGTCTTTCTGATACCCTTACATTTGGATGCCTTGAGCGCGCGGAAGACCGTCAAGCGCGAATGGGTCTTTCACTTCGCGCGCGCCTTGTTACGCTGCTTCCCTGAGACATGAGGAGTGGTGCGCGTGCGCAAGGGGCTCTTGGCCGCAGGTCTGGTGATGATGGGCGCGGGCGTGGCATGGGGCCATGCCGCAGAGCAGGGGTTTGTCCTGCTGTTGCCCACCGACATCTACATCACCGCAGGCGTGGCGAGCGTGGCCCTGACCATCATCTTAATCGCCGTGTTGCCTGCGCGGGTGGCGGACGCCCTATTTGCGCGCTGGCCGGTTCTGCCGAGAGGCCCGGTGGCGTTGCGCCATGGTGTGAGCCTTGTGGCGACGGCCGTGCTGGCCTTTGCAGTGTGGCGCGGGTTCACCGGGCCGCGCGATCCGTTGAGCAACCCCCTGCCCCTGATGATCTGGACGTTTTTCTGGATCGGGTTGGTGTCCGTGCAGGGGCTGATCGGCAATCATTGGCGCTATAGCAATCCGTGGACGGGGATGGCCGCGCTTTTGCACCGCTTGACCGGCACGCGCGCGCCGTGGCGGTATCCAAGGGGTTTGGGCCATTGGCCGGCGGTGGCGCTATTCATAGCCTTTGCCGCATTTCTTTTGGCCGACCCGGCCCCGGCGGATCCCACCCGGCTGGCCGCTTTTGCCGGGCTGTATTGGTACGTGGCGTTTCTGGGTCTGGTCCTGTTTGGACCGGCCTGGCTGGTGCGGGCGGAAGCCTTCACCGTGATGATGCGCGCCTATGGGCGGATGGGCCTTTTGGGGCCACGGGGCGGGCGCGTTGCGATGGGCCTTTGGGGGTGGCAGACCTTGCGCCGCGCGGGGCCGCCTGTGTCCCTTGCCGTGTTTATTCTGGTGCTCTTGGGCACGGGCAGTTTTGACGGGCTGAACGAGACGTTTTTCTGGCTCGACCTGTTGGGGATCAACCCGTTGGAATTTCCTGGCCGGTCGGCGGTGATCGGGCAGACCTTGCTGGGGCTTTTATGCGCCAATGCCGCCTTGATCGCGGTCTTTGCCGCCTGTCTGTGGCTGGGCGAGCGGATTGCCGGCACGGGGCGGTCCCTGCGGGACGCGTTTTGCCTTTTTGCGCCATCGATCCTGCCGATCGCGATTGCCTATCACATCGCGCATTACCTGACATCGTTCATGGTCGATGGGCAGTATCTGTTGAAGATGCTGAATGATCCGATGGGGCGCGGGGGCGATCTTTTGGGGTTTGGCACGTTTTACGTCACCACCGGGTTTTTCAACACACCCGGCACGGTCAAGGCCATCTGGCTGACCCAGGCGGGGGCCGTGGTGGTGGGGCATGTGGTGGCGATTGTGCTCGCCCATGCATTGGCCATGCGCGATCAAAGCAGCACGCGGCGGGCTGTGTTGGGGCAGGCGCCACTGGCGGCGTTCATGGTGGCCTATACGTTCTTTGGGCTGTGGTTACTGGCCTCGCCAAGAGGGCTGTAGGCCCCGCGCTCTGTCAGGACAAAAGCCCTTTGCGCAGCAGGTTCAGCGCGGCGATGACCAACACGATCAGGGTGAGTTTGCGAAACCTTTCCTGATCCAGCTTGTCCTGAATTTGAAACCCGATCCACATGCCCAGCACCGCCGTGGGCAGAAGCGCGAGGGTGAAGGGGATCGTATCCGCATTGAGCAGCCCCGAGCGCAGATGCGCAAACAAAAGCGTCACCGAGCCGGTGCCGTAGATCATACCTTGCACGATCACCTGCCGGGCCTTGGGCATGTCAATCGCCAGCAGATAGAGCACGGTCGTCGGCCCCCAGGTGCCCGCCAACCCGCCCAACACACCAGAGATCAGCCCCACCGCCCATTCGGCCCAGCCGCGATGGCGCGGTGGAATGGTCAGGCGCAGGCCCAACAGCTGAATGAGCGCCAGCACCAGAACGGGGATGCCGAGGATGAAATAGAACGCATCGCTTGGGATCACGGGCACCAGCTGTGCGGCGGCAAAGATCATCACGCAGACAATGAGGATGTAGCGCCATGCGCTGCGCGTGGCCTCAACCGCCGGGGCGACGCCGGTGCGTAGGGCCTGTAGCGCGTTGGAGACGACAATGGGCGCGATCATGCCCACCAGCGCCAGCTTGGGATCCAGAAAGGTCGACAGGCCCGACAGGATCACCAGCGGCATCCCGAACCCGATCGCGCCCTTGATCACGCCAGAGAGGATGGCCACACCAAAGGCGGCCAGCAGCAGGACAGGTGCGATGTGGGACAGAACGCCAAGATCCATAGGCGATGCGTAGCAGACCTTGGGACAACCCACCATCAGGGTTTGCACCCAAGCACCCGGGGCGCTAGGGCATGATCCATGCGCGATGATCCCGCATATATCGTCCTGCTTGGGACCAAGGGCGGCCCGGCGATCCGGCAGGGATCGACCATGCCGACCGCGTCCCTGGTGGTGATGGGGGGCGAAGAGATCGTGGTGGATTGCGGGTTGGGCGTGACACGGACGCTGACCGATCAGGGTGTGGCGCTCAAGGATCTGCGCACGATCTTTGTCACGCATCTGCATTCTGACCATTACCTGGAGTTGGGGCCGCTGTTGCACACCGCCTGGACGGCGGGGTTGCAGACAGGCGTGACACTCTGGGGGCCACCGGGGTTGGGATGGTACTGGCAGACCTTTTGCGCCGCGATGGCCGATGACATTGATCTGCGCATCGAGGATGAAGGGCGGCCCGATTTGCGCGCCCTGATCACGGTGCGCGAGATTGCGGAAGCCACGATCATGGAGGTGGGCGCGGTGACGGTAGAGGCCCTACGGGTCGATCATCCGCCGCTGCGGGATTGCTTTGCGCTGTCTTTCGCGGCGGGGAGCAAGCGGGTCGTGTTTTCCTCCGACACGGCCTATTTCCCGCCGCTGGCCAGTTTTGCCAAAGGCGCGGACCTGTTGGTGCATGAGGCGATGCTGGAAGAGGCGCTGAAGGCGTTGGTCGCGCGGGTCGGCAACACGGATGGGCGGCTGATGCAGCATTTGCAGCGCTCGCACAGCACGGCGACGGAGGCCGCACAGATTGCCAAAGCGGCGGGTGTGGGCGCGCTGGCACTGCACCATTTGATCCCATCGGATGACCCTGCCTTCACCGCAGAGCATTGGGAGGCCGCCGTGAGGATGGAGTGGGACGGGCCGCTCTTTGTGGGGCAAGACGGGCTCAAGATTGATCTTTAGGCACAACCCGTCCCGGACTTGATCCGGGACCTCGCAGCACGGGAAATGAGGCCCCGGATCAAGTCCGGGGCGCGTGGCGCATCAAAGACCGGCGATGCGCGTGAGAAAGGCGCGCATCTGGGCAATCTCCTCCGTGCTGAACTCTGACATCATCGCGGTATCAAAACGCTGCGCCTCTTGCGTCAGATCGGCAAAGACGCGGCGGCCGTGATCTGTGAGGTGCAACATTTCCTGGCGGCGGTCCTGGGCCAGTTCTTCGCGGCGGATGAGGCGCTTTTGATCCATCGCGGCCACCGCGCGGCTGACCTTGGTTTTGTGAATGCCGGCGCGGTCGCAGACCTCTCGCGCGGTCATCGCGCCGTAGCGGCCAAGGTGAAATAGAACGCGCCATTCGGTGCGCAGCATGCCGTATTTGCCCCTGTAATAGCTCTGAAAATCCCGGCTGGACGCATCCGCGGCCTGATTGAGCAGGTAGGGCATGAAATCGCGCAGATCGAAACTCATGGGATGGAATTAGGCGTTGATAGTTACAAAAGCAACTAATACCACTCCCGAGGAGGAGGAGCGCCATGAATGAGCATCCCAACAGCGATGGATTGATCCGCGCGGCGACGCCCGTGGGCACGCATGAAGGCTATATGCCCGGGTTCGGCAATGATTTTGAGACCGAAGCCCTGCCCGGTGCGTTGCCGCAAGGGATGAACAGCCCGCAAAAGGTGAATTACGGGCTTTATGGTGAGCAGATCTCTGGCACGGCCTTTACCGCGCCGAGGGCGCAGAATGAGCGGACATGGTGCTATCGCATTCGGCCCTCAGTGAAGCATTCGCATCGGTATACGCGGATAGACCTGCCCTCTTGGAAGTCTGCCCCGCATATTGTGGAGGATGTGACATCGCTCGGCCAATACCGGTGGGATCCGGTGCCGCATTCGGATGAGGCGCTGACATGGCTGACGGGCATGCGGACGATGACCACGGCGGGCGATGTGCACACGCAGGTGGGCATGGCGAGCCATATCTATCTGGTGACTAAGAGCATGGTGGACAGCTATTTTTACTCCGCCGATAGCGAGATGTTGGTGGTCCCGCAGGAGGGGCGGCTGAGGTTCTGCACGGAGCTGGGCGTGATTGAGATTGCGCCCAAGGAAATTGCGATCCTGCCGCGGGGATTGGTCTATCGTGTGGAGGTGCTGGAAGGGCCGTGCCGGGGATTTGTTTGTGAAAATTACGGGCAGAAATTTGAACTGCCCAATCGCGGGCCGATCGGGGCCAATTGCATGGCCAATCCGCGCGATTTCAAAGCGCCCGTCGCGGCGTTTGAGGATCGGGAGGTGCCATCGACCCTGACCATCAAGTGGTGCGGGCAGTTTCATGAAACGCAGATTGGTCAAAGCCCGCTGGATGTGGTGGCCTGGCACGGGAACTATGCGCCGATGAAATATGACCTCACCACCTATTGCCCGGTGGGGGCGGTGCTGTTTGATCACCCGGATCCGTCGATCTTTACCGTGCTGAGCGCGCCGTCGGGGCAGGAAGGCACGGCGAATATTGATTTCGTGCTGTTCCGCGAGCGGTGGTTGGTGGCCGAAAACACGTTTCGACCACCCTGGTATCACAAGAACATCATGTCCGAGCTGATGGGCAATATTTACGGCCAGTATGACGCCAAGCCCAAGGGGTTCGTGCCCGGCGGGGTGAGCCTGCACAACATGATGCTGCCCCATGGGCCGGATAAGATGGCCTTTGAACGGGCCTCAAGCGCCAATCTGGGGCCAGATAAACTGGATCAGACGATGTCGTTCATGTTCGAGACACGCTTTCCTCAGCAGCTGACGGAATTTGCGGGCAAAGAGGCGCCGCTGCAGGATGATTACATCGATTGCTGGGTCGATATTGAGAAAAAGTTCGACGGGACGCCGGGCAAAAAGTGAAGGTTGCGACGATCAGGAATGGGCACCCGGATGGGGAGCTGGCGTGTGTTTCCGACGACCTGACGGAATGCTGGCCTGCGGGGGTTTCGACGTTGCAGGCACTGCTGGACGGTGGGCAGATGGCCCCGCCTGATGCCTATGGGCCGTTTGATCCCGCGCGCTGTCATTCCCCCCTGCCCCGCGCCTATCAATTCCTCGATGGCTCGGCTTATGTGAACCACGTGGCGTTGGTACGGCAGGCGCGGGGGGCTTCGATGCCGGAGAGCTTTTGGACCGACCCGCTGATGTATCAAGGCGGGTCTGACGGGTTTCTGGATCCGACGGGAGACATCATCGGCGACGCGGCCTGGGGCATGGATTTCGAAGGCGAGATCGCGGTGATCACAGGGGCCGTCGCGCGCGGGGCCAGCCGGGAGGAGGCTTTGAACGAGATCCGGTTTGTGATGCTTTTGAATGACATTTCCTTGCGCAACCTGATCCCGGATGAGTTGGGCAAGGGGTTTGGCTTTGTGCAATCAAAACCGGCCTCAGCCTGTGCGCCGGTGGCGGTGTCCCCCGATGCATTGCCCGGCTGGAAGGATGGCAAACTGCATGGCGTGTTGAAGGTGGACCTGAACGGCGCGGCCTTTGGACGGGCGGATGCGGGCGTGGATATGAATTTTGATTTCGGCACGCTGATTGCCCATGCCGCGAAGACGCGGGATTTGGCGGCGGGGACGATCATTGGGTCGGGCACGGTGTCCAATCGCGATGCGGATGGCGGGCCGGGGCGGCCCGTGGCGGAGGGCGGCGCGGGCTATTCCTGTATTGCTGAGCAGCGGATGGTGGAAGTGATCCAGAGCGGTGCGCCGGTGACGCCGTTTTTGCGCGATGGCGACCGGGTGAGGATGTGGATGGAGGACGCCGATGGGCGTTCGATCTTTGGAGAGATCAATCAGGTGGTGAAGACGATATGAGCAAGGCGTTCGCGTCCCAAGGGGACATGAGTGAAAAGACAATCACGTTTGATGAGATTGGGGATGGGCTTTGGGCGTTTACCGCCGAGGGCGATCCCAATTCGGGTGTGATCATCGGCGATGACAGCGTGATGGTGGTGGAGGCGCAGGCCACACCGCGATTGGCCGAGAAGGTGATCGAGAAGGTGCGCCAAGTGACCGACAAGCCGATCTCGCATTTGGTGCTGACGCATTATCATGCCGTGCGGGTGCTGGGGGCGAGTGCCTATGGCGCGGGTCAGGTGATCATGTCTGAGGCCGCGCGCGCGATGGTGGTGGAACGGGGCCAAGAGGATTGGGACAGTGAGTTTCAGCGCTTTCCCCGGCTGTTCGAGGGCCATGAGAGCATTCCGGGCCTGACCTATCCGACGACGACCTTCAGCGATGCGTTGACGGTCTATCTAGGCCAGCGCCGCGTGGATATCAAACATATCGGGCGCGCGCATACGGCGGGCGACGCGGTGATCCATGTGCCGGATCAGAACGTGATGTTCACCGGCGATATCGTGGAGGACCGCTCCGCCTGCTATTGCGGCGACGGGTATTTTGGCGATTGGGGCGGCACGCTGGATGCGATCAAGGCATACGGTGTGGATGCGATTGCGCCGGGACGTGGGGGGGCGTTGATCGGGGCAGAGGCGGTGACCCGCGCGATTGAAAGCACGCGGGATTTCGTGACCTCGACCTATGAACCCGCCGCCAAGGTGGCGATGAAGGGCGGCAGCCTGAAGGACGCGTGGGATGCGGTGCGCGCGGCCTGTGACCCGAAGTTCAGTGACTACGCGATCTATGAGCATTGCCTGCCGTTCAACGTGGCGCGGGCCTATGACGAGGCGCGGGGGATCTGGCATCCGCGGATCTGGACCGCGCAGAGGGATCTGGAGATGTGGGAGGCGTTGCAGGGGTGAGCCGTCGGTTTGCACCATCTCGGCGCGAATACATGATCCGCCTGATCGTGGGTCTGTCCGGTGTCGCCCTGACCATTGGCGCGGCACTTTATCTGCGCGCGACGTCTGAGGCGCATCTGGGCGAGCTTTGGATTTTCGGGCTGGGGTTTTTTGGAGGGACAGCGATTTGGTCTGGGTGGAAGATTTGGAACGGGGATCACGGGTGATGCGTGGTCGTGCCGCTTTGCGATTTGGCGCGGAATCAAGGGCGTCAGCCCGCCGCGCCTTCGTCAGGCCGTCCCCACGGCATGGCGAAATGGTCATCGCAGGCCATCTTTCAAATGGACGGCGGGCGTAATGGATAAAGCGCACCGGAACCGAGCCGGGTTCGCCACGCCACGGCCCGACGAAGGCGCTCTGTTATGACGGCGCGCTTCGACCAAGAGCTCTACCCCTATCAATGCTGCGCCGACCAATCCACCGGCGCGCATCATCCAGTGATCATCGTGGGCGCGGGGCCGGTGGGCCTGACGCTGGCGCTCGACCTGGCGCAGAGGGGGACGCCTGCGCTGGTGCTCGATGACAACACGCGCGTCTCGCACGGGTCTCGCGCGATTTGTTTTGCCAAGCGCACGTTGGAGATTGCCAGCCGGTTGGGGTTTGCCGCGCCGCTTTTGGACAAAGGCGTGGAATGGAGCCATGGCCGGGTGTTTCACGGGGCAGAGGAGATCTATGAGTTTGATCTCTTGCCCGAAGACGGCCATGCGCATCCGGCCTTTATCAATCTGCAGCAACCCTATTTTGAGATCGCGTTGGTGGACGCCATCAACGCCGCGCGCGCGGGTGGCGCGCCGGTGGAGATCAGGGGCGGGAACCGGGTGACAGGGGTGATCCAAGAGGCGGATCATGCGCGCCTTGAGGTCGAGACGCCGGATGGGGCCTATGAGCTTACCGCCGATTGGGTGATTGCCTGTGACGGCGCCCGCTCGCCGCTGAGAACCATGCTGGGGCTGAGCTTTGACGGGCGGGTGTTCGAAGACAATTTCCTCATTGCCGATGTGAAGATGGCGGCTCGCTTTCCCACCGAGCGGTGGTTTTGGTTTGATCCGCCTTTTGAGGGGGCGGGGGCCTCGGCGCTTTTGCACAAACAACCCGATGACATTTGGCGCATGGATTTTCAGCTGGGTTGGGACATCGACCGAGACCAAGAGCTGCGCGAAGAAAATGTACGCGCGCGCGTGGATGGGATGCTGGGCGCAGGCGCGGAGTACACGCTGGACTGGACATCGATCTACACGTTCCAGTGCCGTCGCATGGCGCGGTTTCGGGACGGGCGGGTGATCTTTGCTGGCGACGCCGCGCATCAGGTCTCACCTTTTGGGGCGCGGGGGGCCAATTCGGGCGTACAGGATGCGGACAATCTGGGCTGGAAACTGGACCGTGTGATCAAGGGCACGGTCCCGGAGCAGTTGATCGACAGCTATGGGGAAGAGCGGGAGCGCGCGGCGGATGACAACATCCTCAATTCCACCCGCGCCACCGATTTTCTGACGCCCAAGACGCGTGTCAGCCAAAATTTTCGCGATGCGGTGCTGCACCTAGCCGGACGACATCGGTTTGCCCGGCCCATGGTCAATTCGGGGCGGCTCTCGGTGCCGTATGTCTATGACGGTCTGTCGCTGAGCGGGCCGGACAACCTGACCGGGCCGGCGCGGACCTGCGTGGGGGCGGCCTGTGCGGATGTGCCCTTGGATGACGGGTTTTTGCTGGCGCGGCTGGGGGGCGATTTCACGCTATTGGCGATCAATACGGGCGCGCCGGATGTGGGCTGTGCCCGGTTGGAGCTGAACACGGGCACGCAGGACCCGACCGGCGCGTTGCGCGCACGGTATCTGGGGTCGCAGCCGAGCGCGATGTATCTCATTCGCCCTGATCAGCATATCGCCGCGCGGTGGGCCCATGCGGATGCCGCAAAAATCCGCGATGCCATCGCCATTGCCACAGGAGTTGAGGTGCGCCATGCCGTTGACGCTTGACCCCAATATCGCGGACCCGGACGGGTTTTACGATGATCTGCTCGCCGCCCATGACGGGCTGAGTGACGCCGAAAGTGAGGCGCTGAATGCCCGATTGATCCTGGTGCTGGCCAATCACATTGGTGATCGGGATATCCTGCGAGAGGCGCTAGAGGCCGCAAAGTGACAGCACGTCGAAGCCGTGGCGCAAATGCATGCCAAACTTATGCCCTATTCATGCCCAACATGTTCGTTGTATCCCAACAACGGAATTCACCCCGTCGCGCGTGTTAAGACGGCAAGAGGGATCAGGAGATTGGGATGACAAGACCACTTTATGTTGTGGCCGGGCAAAGCAATGCCGTTCGGTTGGAGCGCTACGAAAGCGTGGAAGAGGCGATCATTGAACGCGACAGCGATGCCAAGGTCATCCATGTTAGCCAAGGAGGCACAAGCCTTAGCCCAAGGCAAAATCGCAATGACTGGTACCCGTTTGAAGACAACGATCCAAACACCGGTGAGCTTTATGTGGAACTGGTTTCGGCAATTGGTGCGGAATTGGCCACGGGTGAGTATCACCTTGCGGGGATCCTTTGGTTGCAAGATGGGGCCGACGCCAATGAACGGGACGCGCCGAATTATGAGACGAACCTGCAAGGGCTTGTCGATGGGCTGAGGGGGGAGTTCGGCGATGACTTTACATTTACCATCGTGGAAACCTCAGAGGTCACGCCGGGATACCAAGAGGCCCTCGAAAGTGGCGATTTTTCCGACGCGCGTTTTGAGTTTGGTGAGACGATCAGTGATGCCCAAAATGCTGTTGCCGATCGCAATGACAACGTGACCCTCCTGAACACGGTCGAAGTTTGGACCGATGCGGGCCTGCCAGAGCTTGGCCGCGATGGTGAGTTCATTTTCGAGGACAATACGTTTGAGGATGCCGTTCATTTCAACGACCCTGCATCCGACGCGATCGGAGAGGCGTTTATCGCGCAGTTTGATGCGCCCGAAAGCAATTTGCCGCCATGGTTGCAGGGCTTTGGGCTGAACCTGCCCGAGGGTCTGGGCGGTGGGGCCTTTGCGGGTGGTTTCGGCAACGGGCTTGGGGGCGGTTTCACAGGTTTTACCAACCCGTTTGGCAATTTTGACCCGTTTGATGGCACGCCGGGGTTCGATTTTGGCACGTTCCAACCCGGCGGTGGGTTGCCGAACATTCTCGGTAATTTCAATGTCGGCGGGTTCACCGGACCGCAGGGCGTATCGGATGTCTTTTCGCAGCTTTTGACTGGCAATGATGCAAGCGTGCAAAACCTGTTTGGCGGGGCGGATGATTTTGTCTTTGCATAGTGGGGCAAACGCTGTCTTGGCGTAATGCGCTGAAAAAACCGGCAATTCCCCTGCGTTAACCCAAATAACTGGACAAAACGGCCCTCTCTCCGCAGACTTGTCGTCAGAACATGGCGACATGATAGACGGGAGATCGAGATGTCCAAGCTGATCAAGACGACGCGCCGGGGCGCGATCAAGACGCTGGCGGGTGGTGTCGCGGGGGCGGCGAGTTTGCCGCTTTGGGCGCGCTATACCAACGCGCAAACCGCAGAGCCCATCAAGATCGGGTTTCAGGTGCACCGCACCGGGATCGGCGCCGCCTATGGCCGGTGGTACGGGCGCACGACAGAGGCCGCAGCCGCGTTGATCAATGAGGGCGGTGGCATCAATGGCCGCATGGTTGAGATCATCGCCGAAGATGACGGCACCGACCCCAAGCGCGGGGCCGAGGTTGTTGAGAAATTTGCCAACCAGCATGGCTGTGACGTGAGCTTTGGCACGCTGTTTTCCCACGTGGTGATCGGATCCAGCCCCCGCGCGGGGGAGTTGAAGATGCCGTATTTCGTGGTCTCTGAGGGGCATCACGTCGCCTCGGGCATGCTCAACCGTTACACGCTGCAACCGGGCATCACGGATGTGAAAAGTCAGGTGCAGGCGATGGCGCCTTATGTGGCCGAGAACCTGGGCAAGAAGGTTACGATGGTGTTTCCTGATTTCGCCTTTGGCCATGACCACCGGGATTTCTTTACTGAGGCGATTGAGCGTCAGGGCGGTGAGGTTCTGGAAAAGATTGCCATTCCGCCGACGGAGACGTCATTTACCAAGTATTTCCCCAAGATCCCGCGCGAGACCGAGGTGCTTTATCACGTGATGGTGGGGCCGGCGGTCCTGACCTTTGTGAAGGAGTTGGGCGAGTTCTTTGGCCCCTCCAGCCCGGAAATCTTTGGCTTTATCGACAGTCTTGAGGCGGTGGATATCGCAAGCCCGGGGCTGGAATTCCTGGAAGGGACGTATTTCTGGGAAGGCAATCCGCGTCATGTGCAGGCCGAGCAAAGCGAATACGACAAGTTTTTCCGGGAGCGCGTGGGCGTGGATGCGCGCGGGGCGTCGGTGAGTGATGCCACGGATGTGTCGACCTATGCGCATATGTTTGGCTGCTGGGAGACGTTGCATGTTATCAAGGCGGGGATGGAGGCTGCGGGCTATGGCGGGCCTGGTGATCGTGCCGCGCTGATTGAGGCAGTGGAGGCGATGACGGATATGCCCCATTCCAACGCGCATCCGCAGGGGGCGAAACTGTTCAACGGCAAGACGCACCAGGTGTTCGGACATCAGTACATTTCCAAGGTGGAAGAGGGCGCGCTGAAGCTGGTGCATACCACGTCGATCGAGGACACGTTCTATCCCGATGAGGTGGATTACACGACACAGGCGTTCTGATCGGTTTCGAATTGGGAGCCGCGCTTTGACAGGCCCCGGCGTGGCGATCCGGCCTGACTTCAAGGCATTTTATCGTGCAGGTCCGCCGGACCTGTGACCGGTCGTTTTACATTGCCAATTCGCCATGCCCTGGGTGGGGCCTGGCGAAGCGCGGCGGGCTCCGCCCTTGATTCCGCGCCTGGGTTCTGTAGGGGTCACGTTAGACCCTGTTAGAAAGCATTCCTCATGAAACTCACCGATTTCAAAGCCCTGACATTTGACGTCTACGGCACGCTGATTGACTGGGAAACCGGGATGGTGAACGGGCTGAAGCCGCTCACGGACAAGGTGGGCGGGCTGACGCGGGATCAGATCCTTGAGGCCCATGCCCATCACGAATCCACCACCCAAGGCTATACGCCCGCCAAGACCTATTCTGATATCCTTGCCGTTGTGTACAAACGCCTGGCGGAGGAATGGGGCGTGCCGGTCACGTGGGAAGAGTGCCTGATCTATGGTGCGTCTGTGAAAGACTGGCCTGCATTTCCCGACAGTGCCGAGGCGCTGACCTACCTCAAAGAGCATTACAAGCTCGTGGTGCTGAGCAATGTCGACAATGCGAGCTTTGCCCATTCCAACGCGAAACTGGGGGTGACGTTTGATGCGGCCTACACGGCGGGCGATATCGGGTCTTACAAGCCCGCCAGCCGCAATTTTGACTACATGCTGGAAAACCTGGCCCGGATGGGGATCGCGCGTGATGAAATCCTGCACACCGCCGAAAGCATGTTTCACGATCATGGCCCGGCCAATGCGTTTGGCCTCACCAATTGCTGGATCTATCGCCGCCATGATCAGACAGGGTTTGGCGCGACGATGAACCCCGGTGAGATGCCGCGTTATGATTTCGTATTTCATTCGATGGCGGAGATGGTGGAGGCGCATCGCAAGGCGGTGGCAGACCTTGCATAACGCCCGTGGTCAAATGATTTGGAGAGTTTGACCGCAGCGGGTACGCTTACTCCATAGATTTCTCACCGGAACATTCAGACCGGAGCAAACTCATGGAACAGCTTTCTTTTCACGTCACAGACACCTTTGGCTACCCGACATTCCTTGCAGGCGGGGCGACGGCGATGACCATGTGCCGCAATGACAGCGGCGACAGTTTCCTGGCCTTTCTCGCGCAACAACCGTTTCAGGATCAGCTGGTTCTGGTGGAGCCCTGCGAGGGCAATATACAGCTTGAGTTCACCTCTCCCGTCGGGCGGGATCAAATCGGCGGCATGGGATATTCGCCGATCAACGGGCTGATTTACTGTGGCAATGGCTATCAGACCAACCAGTTTGTCACCGCGATTGACCCCAATGACGGCAGTGTGGTGCATGATTTTGAGATCGAAGATCCCGGCACGTTGAATGCCGCAGGATTTGGCACAAACGGGTTTTTCCTGGCGCGCGCGGATGGGGAGGTGTTGGAGCTGCGGACGATGGCGGGCAATTTGCTGGGCAGTCGGACCTATCCGGGCCGCGTGATCCGGGGGGTGAGCGCGTCGCCGTTTTCTTGGACGATGATTGATGCCAACAACAATGAAATCGTGGTCCTCAACCCGTTTGGTCAAGAGATCGCCACGGCCCCGGCGCCCGGCGGGTCCGCGACCGGGTCAGGGGTCGAAAACCTCGGTTCCGGGCCCCATGCGATCGCGTTTGACTATGTGAACTTTCCTTTTGCCGGGTCGCAAAGATGCATTCCGGCGGGCGGTGCGCCTGTGGATGTATTCGAAGGCTCACCCTATGATCCAAACGCGCCGTGGGACCCAGCACCGTGGCAGTTTCAGCATCGGATCTACATTGCCAATCAAACCACGGGCACGGTCTATTCCGGGTATCTGACAGCCGCGTAGCGCGGGACGTCACACCGGGTCACCCCATTTCGGAGCCGCCATGCCCCATGCCCGATTTTACCTGATCTGTATCGGATTGTTTTTCGCGGCCGGGGCGTGGGGGCTATACTGGATGCCGCAGCGCGCGCTGGAGGCGGCGGGGATGTCGGGGGGATGGGGCACCATTGCGCAATATGCCCTCTGCGCGCTGATCTTGTTGCCCGTCGCGCTGATCCGCGGCCTCAAGGGCCGTCAAACCGGGCTGAACCTGCCTTTGGCCGGGCTGCTGATGGGCGGCGGGATTGTTTGTTACGCCAACAGTTTCCTGCTCACAGATGTGATCCGTGCCTTGCTGTTGTTTTACCTGACACCGGTTTGGGCCACGCTGATCGAGATATTGATTTTGCGCGCCCCACCGGGATGGCGACGGGCGATCACGCTGCCGATGTCGCTCGCGGGAGTATGGATTGTCATTGGCGCGGGGACCGGCCTGCCCGTGCCGGAAAACATCGGCGATTCGCTGGCATTGCTCGGAGGGGCGATGTTTGCCGCGGGTGCGGCGCGGGTGCAGGTGGCGCGGATTGACGGGGTCTTTCCCATGCTGTTTGCGTTTTTCATCTTTGGCGGGGCGTTTGCGGTGGCGCAATCGGTGCTCTTGGCCGATGTGCTGGGACCGGCCCCGCCTGTGCAGACCTGGATCGCGTTGATCCCATGGTTTTTGCTGCTCTGTGTGGGGTTTTTTCTGCCCACAAATATCCTGATCACTTGGGCGCCGACGCAATTGGGGGCCGGGCTGTTCAGCATTCTGATCCTGGCCGAGCTGATCTTTGGCACGGTGAGCGCGGCGATCTGGGCCGATGAGCCTTTTGGGTGGCGCGAAATGATTGGGAGCCTCTTGATCCTCAGCGCGGGGATCATCGAGGTCACCCTGTCCAGCCGGCCGGCGCGGGTTACATCCTGAGGCATGGCACGCACGCTGATCAAGAACGCAACGATTGTCACCATGGACCGGACGCTGGGCACGCGACCGGGCTGCGATCTGTTGATCGAGGGCGACCAAATTGCTGAGATCCGTCCGGGCATCGCGGCGGACGACGGGGCGGAGGTGATTGACGCCACCCAGATGATCGTGATGCCCGGTCTGATCAACGCCCATGTGCATGCCTGGGAAACCGTGCTGCGCGGGACCGGCGCAGATTGGCCGGGTGATGAGTATTTCGAGGTGGTGTTGGGCAAGCTTGCCGCGCATATGACACCCGATGACATTTACCTGTCCACCCTGCTGGGCGCGCTGAGCCAGATCGACAGTGGGTGCACCACGATGTTTGAATGGCTGCACGCGTCCAACACGCCGGACCATTCCGACATGTGCATCAAGGCGCTGGAGGAGGCGGGGATCCGGGCAAGTTTTGGCCATGGCACACCCAAACCGGAGCCGCGCGCATGCACCCCACATTTTTCCGACATCCCCCACCCGGCGGCAGAGATTGACCGGCTGTGCAAAGGGCGGTTTGCGTCGAATGACGGGATGGTGCGCCTCGTCATGTGCATCCTTGGGCCGGACTATGCGGGGATTGAGTTGAACCGGAAGGATTTCGCGCTGGCGCGAGAGTATGGGCTGCAGACCTGCGCCCATGTTTGGGGTGGTGCAGGGCGCAAGGTGCCGGGCGGGTACAGGACGATCATTGAAGAGGGGCTTTTGGACCCCGGTCACATGGCGGTGCATGCGAATTTCTTTGAGGCCGATGAGGTGCAGCTTTTGGTGGATCATGGCGCGTCTTTGATCGCCACACCGGTGGCTGAGTTGGGTGTGCCGCGTTCACCCATGATATCGAAGGTGATCCGCGCGGGCGGGCGCCCCTGTGTGGCCGTGGATTCAGAGATTGACGTCTCGGGCAGCATGTTTGACGCGATGCGGGCCGCGCGGCAGCTGCAGATGGCCTTTGACGCGATGGAGGCCTATGACCCGGACGCGGCGCGACAAGAGAAAGGCCGCCCGGATATCGACGTTGCCGTCACCGCCCATGATGTGAGTTGTTCCTCCTTTGAGGTGCTGGAATGGGCGACGATCAATGCCGCCCATGCCATGGGGATTGCAGAGAAGACAGGATCATTGGTGCCGGGCAAACAG
>JBCCDT010000023.1:0-39313 GCA_039030635.1 Pseudomonadota bacterium | reverse complement strand
GTGACGCCAAGGCCCGGCGTGTCGGTGGCAAAGAGCTGGCCCCCCGCTGTGGTCGGTCCGCCGATGCCGGTGGAGCGTGCGTTGTAATTCATCAAATCGGTGGAATTGATCAGATATTCCTCAGGCGTCGAGGCGGCGAAATGGGCCACGACAGAGGTGGTGATCTCGCCGCCCCACGTGTCCTCGGACACCACGGGGATGCGGTTTTCGATCAGGAAATCCCGGATGCGGCGGGCCTTGGACAAACCGCCCAGGTTGGAGATCTTGAGACAGCACATTTCGGCCCCATGATCGGCGACGATGCGCTGGGCCGCATGCAGGCCGGTCACGCATTCATCGAGCTTCATTGGCTGTTCGGCCACCCGGCGGACCTGCTGGCATTCTTCATAGGTTTTGCAGGGCTGTTCGAGGATGAAGTCGAGATCGCGGGTGGCGCGGGCCACCCGAACGGCATTGTCAACACGCCAGCCTTGATTGGCATCGGCCATGGCCTTTTCGCCGGGTTTGAGCAGGGGAACCAGCTCTCTGATCCGGTCAATATCGGTGATCCAGTCGCGGCCCACCTTGATTTGGAACTGGCGGTAGCCCGCGGCGCGGTGGCGGTCCATCTCGGCGATGGTTTCAGGCAAGGAGCGTTGCGGGGCCACGCGATACATGGGCGCGCCATCGGTCAGCTTGCCGCCCAAAAGCATCCAAACGGGTTGATGCGTCGCGTGGCCGAGAATGTCCCAAAAGGCGGCATCAAACGGTGCCTTGGCATAGCCGTGGCCTTGGACGAGGTGATCCATCAGCCGCTCCATATGGGCGACCTGACGGGGATCTTCGCCCAAAAGATGCGGGGCAGCGAGGCGGGCGAAGGCCTCAACCCCTTCGGAATGGGCGACCATGTAGTTTTCACCGCAGGGCGTGAATTCGCCGCAGCCTTGCAGCCCGGCATCGGTGTCAATCACCACCACGGCGGCGCGCGCCGTGTCAATCGTGTTGCCGGCGCCCCAGGCATAGGCACCATCGACGTAAGGCAGGTCGGTTTTGTAAAGGCGGATGCGGGTGATTTTCATAGGGTTTGCCCTTTGGGTGCAGGGGGTGGGGGCTGTCTGCCCCCCTGCGCGTGCCGCGCATTCCCCCCGAGGATATTTTCGGCCAGAAGAGGCATGGGTCAGGCCTCGTAAATGGCTATGGGCGCGGCGAGTTTGCCAAGATCGGGGGTGACGCCGAGGCCGAGCGCGCGGGGCAGGGTGACACCGCCGTTTTGCACGGGCGCGTCAAACGTGGCGATCTGGGTGTCGACCATCGCGCGGGGATCCAGCGCGCAGCGCAAAAGGCGGCGCGGTGTGGTGGCGGCGAGGTGAAAGATGGTCGCCGCCGAGATTTCGGAGCCAACCGTGTCCTGGATGGACATGACGAGACCCGCCGCCGCTGCAATGGTGCGTTGGCGCATCATCGCAGTGACGCCCCCTTGTTTGCTGACCTTGAGGCCCACCCCATCGCACAGATTGCCGGTGATGGCGTGGATGAGGTCGGCCTCTGACTGAATGAGTTCATCAAGCAGGATCGGGAACGGGCAGCGGGGCCGCAGGGCGGCGGTCTCAGACCAGCTCGGGCAAGGGGCCTCAAGGACGATATCAGTGTCCGACGGCAGGCAGGCGATGAGACGCAGGGCCTGTTCGCAGGACAGACCATTGTTGGCGTCCGCGAGAAACCATTCGCCGGGCTCACGATCGGCCAGACAGGCCTTGATGCGTTCCGCGTCGAGGGCAGGGCCGCCTTCGTCTTCGCCCGCGCCGATTTTGATCGAGTGGCCGCGGAAACCTTGGGCGCGATGCCGCGCGACTTTGGCGCGCATTGCGTCCGGCTCATCACCGCCGATCGACGAGATCACCGGGATGGTGCCGTGGATGCGGCCACCGATCATATCGCACAAGGCCACACCCGCCGCGCGGGCACTGAGATCCCAGCAGGCCACATCAAGGGCGCATCGGGCATCGCGGTGACCTTTGAGCGTGGCGGCCATCAGATCGGCAC
Organism: Pseudomonadota bacterium; assembly: GCA_039030635.1. GTDB lineage: Bacteria > Pseudomonadota > Alphaproteobacteria > Rhodobacterales > Rhodobacteraceae > Roseovarius. The sequence continues at coordinate 37,291 of JBCCDT010000023.1, read as the reverse complement.
GTCGGTCATAGGCGCGCGGGTCATGGCCCAAAAGCGCAGGCGCCAGCAGGGCCAGGGCGGCGCGCGTGCCGCCAGCATGGGCGGCGATGTAGGTGGCGCCGAAGGGTGTCGCTTCGCCCCAGCCCTCGTGACCCTCATCACTGATGACCCGGGCGAATGTGGCATCATAGCTGGTGTAGTCACGCCCACCTGACAGGCGGTAGATGCCGCCTTTGACCGCCAGATCGTGCTGGTAGATTTCAATGCGCGCGATTTTCATGACAGGCTCAGCGCCGGCGCATCGCCGAGGCCCTCTCCGCGCCAGAACACCAGCACCAGCAGCGGGTCCTCCAAGGTCTGCAGCGCATGGGGTTGGTTTGATGCGTGATAGCGCGTGCCGTCTGCGCCCAGCGTCTCATCCGCGTCGCCGTCTGAGAGAAACAGCGCCTGTCCCGACACCACGGTGTAGAGTTCTTCGGCCACGTGGTGATGGCGATCATAGGTGAGGCCAGGCCCCCAGTAGGCAGCGGTGATCCGGGTTTGATGGGTGATGAAATGCCCGGTGGGACCGGCCAATTCGAACCAGCCAAAATTGTCCAGAAACGCCTGACCGACCTCGTCGACCGTGTAGGTGTGCCGCCATTCCAGATGCGGTGCGAGCGCTTGGAGCGCCTTGAGAAGAGGCGCAGACCGCAGGCTCGTGGCGCCCGGCGCGGTGATGACCAGATCGGCGGCGGGCAAGAAATGAGGCGCCCGATCGGAGTAGCAGATGTCTGACGGCCAAGGGCAAAACCCGTGTGCCGCGGGCAGGGCACTGTGCCAGTCTTTGGCCGCGCGGAGCGCGTCATCAAAGAGCGCGCGGGCGGTCATGACAGCGTCTCGGGATAGGTGAAGACGGGCTTGATCGTGATGTCCCCGCGCCAGAGCACATAGGCGAGGATCGAATGCTCTGTGGTGGTCAAGGCGTGGGGTGCGTTTGAGGCGTGATAGGCCGTCTGACCCGGACCCAAAGTCTGCGTTCCGGTGCCTTCAAGGGTGAACTCTGCCTGCCCGGCCAGAACGAGGTAGATTTCCTCCGCCGGGTGGTGATGCAGAGGGTAATGATAGCCCGGGCGTTGATAGATCATGAACCCGCGCATGGCATCGGTCTTGAGCGGGGTATCCTGGCCCAGCATCTCGAACGTGCCGAAATGGGCATGCAATACATCCCCAATGGCCGTGTCTCGATACGTCCCGCGCCACCATGCGTGAGGGGCCGCAAGCGTGCAGGCCGATTGGAAACCGGGGTAGGGGCCTATCAGCGTGTCATCGGAGGCAAGCGTCGCGCAGAGCGGATCGACCTGCGCGGTGAAACTGTCCGCGACGGTGACCTCCGGAAACGGGCAAAACTCTGACAGTTCTGGCACCGCGGCATGAAGCGCGCGGGCCTGGGTCAGAAGATTTGTCCAGACCGGTGTCACGGGACAACCACGATGTTGCCGGTGTGGCTTTTTTCAATGAAAGCGGTTTGCGCCTCGCGCAGCTCTGACAATGGATAGGTCGCCGCCAGCATCGGCTTGACCGAACCTTCTTCGATGTAGCGGACCATGTTGTGAAAGACCTCCTGGGGAATGACAGTGGAGCCCGTGAAGGTCAGATCGCGCAGGTAGAACGTGCGCAGATCAAGCGTCACCATGGGTCCTGCGATGGCGCCCGAACAGGTGTAGCGCCCGCCGCGTTCCAGCATATCAATGAGGGTGGGCCAGTTGTCGCCGCCGACCACATCTGCCACCACGGTGATCTTTTCGTCACCCAGCGCGACGCGGAGGTTTTCGGGCGCGCGGGGCAGCAGGATATCGGGGTTGAGTGCTGCCACTTCGGCATGTTTGGCCTCGGACGCCATCGCGATCACCCGCGCGCCGCGCAGCTTGCAAAGTTGGATCAGTGCGCCGCCCACGCCGCCGGATGCGCCGGGGATAAGGACGGTGTCATTGGCCGTGACATTGGCGCGGACAAGCATCCCTTCAGCCGTGGAATAGCTGCATTGAAAAGTCGCCAGCTCGGCATCCGAAAGATCACTTTTCACCACGGCCACATCGCGCCGATCCGCCATGGTGTATTCGGCGTAGCCGCCGTTTTTCTCTGATCCGAAATAGCCGGTTTTGTCCTTGTTGTCAGGGTCGTCCCAATCGCGGATCCAGCCATCGATCAGCACACGTTTGCCCATCAGGTCCGGGTCCGCATTGGCCCCGAGCGCCACCACGCGCCCGACCGGGTCCGCGCCTTGGATGCGCGGAAAGGTCAGTGGACGACCGCCCCATGTCGGGTCTTCGTCGTCGACCTCACGATAGGCCCCGCCGGTTGTCGCCTCATCCACCGCTTTGGAATACCAGCCCGAGCGCGTGTTCACATCCGTGTTGTTGAGCCCGCAGGCCCCCACCTTGATCACCACGTCATCGGGGCCGGGCGTCGGCGTGGGCCAGTCGTCATGCCAGTGATACATGTCCACGTCGCCGTGGCCTTTTAGCACCATAGCGTTCATCGTGGCGGGGAGATTTGGCATATGGTCTTTCCCTTTTCGTGTTTCGGTCATGCTCGCCCCGGGCCGGTTGGCCTGTCGCGATGGAATGCGACAGGCTCAAGGGTCTTAGGCGACCTCCAACGCGGCATCGGTGCGGGGCAAAAGGCTTTCGGCGTCATAGACCGGGGCATCGAGGATCCGCCCCTTGCGCGGATGGCCGGCGACGATCACCTCGATCTCGGCGCCCGCTACGTTGGCGTATGGTTTGATATAGGCGAAGGCCAGGATCTTGCCGTAGGTGTGGGCATAGGCGACAGATGCGGTGGAGCCCACAACCTCACCTTGATACAGCACCGCCTCACCGCCATGGCCGTCCTCAACCCCGTCAGGTTCGATCTCCATATAGGCGCAGACCCAAGGCATCTCTCCGGCATCTGCGGCCGCCGCACTTGCGCGGGTGGGCTCAACGCCCAGATAGTCCTTGTCGAGCTTGGCAAAGCGCATCACATCCGCCTCGGGCAGGGTGACTTCATTGGTCAGCTCGCCCGCGCCTTTGAACATCTTTTCCATGCGCAGCGCGTTCATCGCGAAAGAGCCGTAATCCATAATCCCATGCGCCTCACCCGCAGCCCAAAGCGCGTCATAGACGGCCAGCGCGTGCGCGCGGGGAATGTGGAATTCCCAGCCCAGCTCACCGGCATAGGACATGCGGAAGGCCCAGATTTTGTGACCCGCCACACTGATCTCTTGCGCGGTGAGCCAGCGGAACCCGGCATTGGTCAGGTCCGCATCGGTGCATTGGTTGAGCACATCGCGCGCTTTGGGGCCATTCAGCGTGATCGCCGCCCAATCGTTGGAGCGCAGGATGATCTCGGCCTGCTCGCCCGCCTTGTTCTGGGTCAGGTGATCCAACAGACGCTGCTCAAAGAAGGCCGCACAGACGAGGTAGAAGCGGTCTTCGGCCAGTTTCACCACGGTGGTTTCCAGCTCAATCCGACCTCGGCGGTTGAGCATATGGGTCAGGGCAATGCCGCCCACTTTCTTCGGCAGGCGGTTGGCCACCAGACGGTCGAGGAAGGCTTCCGCCTCCGGCCCCGCAACCTCCACCTTGGTGAAGGCGGAGATGTCCATGATGCCCACGGCCTCGCGCACCGCCTTGCATTCGAGCCCCACCATGTCGTGGACCGGCGTGCGGCGGAAAGAATAATGATCATGCTGCGCCACGCCGTTCTTGGCAAACCAGCGGGGGCGTTCGTGGCCAAAGACCTCTTCATAGACCGCGCCTTTTTCCTTGAGGCGGTCATAAAGCGGCGAGGGTTTGATCGGGCGACCGGCCAGGCGGTTGAAGTGGGGGAAGGGAATTTCGTGGCGCAGGCAGTAATCTTCTTCGGCCTTGATGACCTGCCAGTCTTTCGTGGCGTAGTCCCCAAACCGGCGCGGATCGTAGTCGCGCATAGAGATGTCAGCCGCCCCATGCACCATCCAGCGGGCCAGTTCGCGGGTGAGCCCTGGGCCCCAGCCAATCCCGATCTGCGTGCCGCAGCAGCACCAGTAATTGCGCACGCCCGGTGCGGGGCCGATCAGAGGGTTGCCATCCGGCGGGTGGCTGATCGCGCCGTGCACTTCGCGTTGAATGCCAAGTTCGGCAAAGATCGGCATGCGGTTCAGCGATTCTTCAAGATAGGGCATGATCCGGTCATAATCGGCGTCAAAAAGCCAGTTTTCATAATCCCACGGGCAGTGGTCATGCCAGACGGAATTGGGATTCTCTTTCTCATAGATCCCAATCAGCCCGCGCTTTTGCTCCATCCTAATGTAGCCAGAGACTTTCTTATCATCGCGGATCACAGGCAGTTCGCGGTCCAGATCGGCAAACTCAGGAACCGGCTCAGTCACAAAATAATGGTGCGTCATGGAGGTCATGGGCAATTGCAGCCCTGACCATTCGCCCATTTGGCGGGCATAGGTGCCGCCCGCATTGACCACATGTTCGCAGATGATCGTGCCTTTTTCGGTCTCCACCACCCACTCGCCCGCGTCGTTCTGCGTGATGTTGGTGGCGCGGCAATGGCGGATGATGCGCACGCCTTTTTGGCGGGCACCGGCGGCCATGGCCATGGTCACGTTGGTGGGGTCGACATGGCCGTCATCGGGCGTGTGCAGCGCACCGATCACGCCGTCGAGATTGTAGAACGGGTGGTTGGCGGCGATGTGATCAGTCCCCACCAATTCGATGTTGAACCCAAGCGACCGACCCACCGACAGCGTGTGACGCAGCCAATCCATTTCGTCCTCGGTATAGGCCAACCGGTACGACCCGCAGCCATGCCAGGTCACGGCCTGATCGGTCTCTTCCTCCAGCGCGCCGGAATAGAGCCCGATGTTGTAATCCACGCATTTGCCCAGGCCGAAGGACGACGTGGAATGCGTGATCTGACCCGCCGCGTGCCAGGTGCTGCCGCTGGTCAGCTCTGCCTTTTCCAAGAGCACGGTCTCTTCGCCCCAGCCTTCATGGGCGAGGTGGTAGGCCAGGCCCGCCCCCATCACACCGCCGCCAACAATGACGACGCGGGCATGGGTGGGGAACGCCTTCTCAGCTTTGGCTTCTGACATGTCGAAATCCTTTGAACACGAGTCGCGAATTTGCTCGACACCGTATTCGAACATCTGTACCATCGTCAATCATGAATGATACAAATGTACAAAATACGGTCCTCGACCGCCTGACCCAAGAATGGGATGCCCTGACGCCCGAGGCGCAGAAAGCTGCGCGTTATGTGCTTGAAAATCCTGCAGATGTGGGCGTGTCCACCGTGCGTGAGATTGCCGAGGCGGCGCAGGTCAAACCCAATACATTCGTCCGCATGGCCCGCCAGGTGGGATTCGACGGCTATGATGATTTCCGCGAACCTTTTCGCGATGCGATCCGTCGCGGGCAGGTGTCATTTCCCGACCGCGCCAGATGGTTGCAGGACATTCGCAAATCCGGCGATCTGGGCGGTCTTTATGCCGATATGGTGGGCGCCGCGATCCAGAACATTGAGGACACGTTCGCGGGCATCAGTGCGGACGCGCTGCAAAAGGCGGCTGAGGTGATTTGGGGGTCGCGGCAGGTGTATACGCTGGGTGTCGGCGTCAACAATTCCAACGCGCGCAACTTCACCTATCTGGCTTCAACGGGGATGACGCAATTCCATGCCATTCCGCGCCCTGGCTCCACCGCCGTGGATGATCTGGCCTGGGCCGACAACCGTGATGTGCTGATTGCCATGACCTGCCGGCCCTACCGGACCGAAGTGGTTGAGGCGGTGCGCCTTGCGCGCGAGCAGAATGTGACCGTGATCGCCATTTCTGACAGCCCGGCCAGCCCGATCATCCTGACCTCGCAACATGGCTTTGTCATTTCCACGGAAACGCCCCAGTTTTTCCCATCCTCTCTCTCGACAATCGCGTTGCTTGAAACTTTGCTCAGTTTTGTGATTGCCGTGGCCAGCGATGAGATCGTCGACCGGGTCGAAAAATTCCACCGCCGCCGCCATCAGCTTGGCATTTATCAAGAGGAGCCCTGAATGAACGCACCCGCCACCCATTCGCTTGATGCCAGGTACTACACAGACCCCGCTATCTTCGCCAAAGAGATGGACGGGCTGCTCAGCCGCACATGGCAATTGGCCGGACACACCAACGAGATCCCCAAAACCGGCGATTACTTTGCCTTTGAGATTGCCGGGCAACAGCTCTTCGCCATCCGGGGGCGGGACGGGCAAGTGCGCACCTTCTACAATGTGTGTCAGCACCGCGCCCACGGGCTGGTGCAGGGCAAAGGCAACGCGCGCGTCGTGGTCTGCCCCTATCACGCCTGGACCTATGAGTTGACGGGTAAACTGCGCAATGGCCCCAATATCGCGTCCGTGCCGGGGTTTGATAAGGACAAGGTGTGCCTGACCGAAGTGCGCACCGAGGATTTCAACGGCTTTCTGTTCGTCAATCTCGATGACGATGCCGCGCCCATGGATGACTGGTTTCCCGGCGTGCGCGAAGAGATCGCAGAGTTTGTTCCCAATGTGCGCGATCTGGCCCCGCTCGAATGGGTGGAGATCCCCGAGCATTGCAACTGGAAGGTCTCGGTTGAGAACTATTCAGAATGCTACCACTGCCCGATCAACCATCAGACTTTTGCCACCGGGGTGATCAAGCCCGAAACCTATGACATTCAACCGATGGAGCGCGGCTACACCCTGCGTCACACCACCGAATGCCAGAGCATGGAAAAGATGACCTATCCGGTGGATCTGTCCGTGCCCCACGCGGATGAATACCGGTCGTGGTTCCTGTGGCCCATGGTCAGCTTCCAATGCTACCCGGGCAATGTGCTCAACACCTATCACTGGCGCGTCCATGACGTGGATCGTTGCACCGTTTGGCGCGGGTGGTATACGCCGGGCGGGCAGGAAAGCGGGGTTATTCGGGATCTGGCCGTGCAGGACCGGGAAACGACAGTGGAGGAGGACATCCGGCTGGTCGAATCCGTCTATCGCGGTCTGAAATCCAAGGGGTATCGACCCGGTCCGCTTGTCGTGGATCCCGCCGGTGGGGTCAGCTCGGAACACAGCGTGCAGAAATTGCAGCAATGGATGCGCGAGGCCGTAGATGGCTGACGCGGCGCGCCTCTTTGACGTCCGGGGCCTGTGATGGCGCGGGTTGACGTGTTCTACTCCCTGCAAAGTGCTTATTGCTACGTCTTGCTTGACCGGTTGCTTGAGCTGGCATCTCGCGGCGTCGATGTGGTCATCCGCCCGCTCTTGGGCGGGGTTCTGCGCCGACCAGAACGCTATATGGATCGCGATCAGTTGGAGGCGGACTATTTTGCCCGCGACGCGCAGCGTGTGGCCGATTTTCTGGGCCTGGCCTATGCCGATCCTGATCCTTCCCCGATTGAGTTTGAACCCGGCTCACTGTGGCGCGCAAAGCCCGATCAGCCGCGCAACATCTATCTCAACCGCCTTTATGTCGGGGCCTGTGATGCGGGCCGGGGGTTGGCCTTTCTCGACAGGGTGGGGCGCATGCTATGGGATGGCTCCACACCCGGGTGGGACAAGGGGGATCATTTGGCGCGGGCAATGTCCGCGATTGATCTCGACCATGACGCGGTCCTGTCATCAATGCCAGCCGACAGAGCTCAGGCAGAACTTGACGCCAATGCCGCGGCGATTGAGGCCGCGGGGCATTGGGGGGTGCCCTTGATGATCTACAAAGAAGAGCCGTTTTACGGCCAAGACCGCTTTGACCATCTGATCTGGCGGATGAAGCAAAAGGGAGATCTCAGTGATGCTGATGCCTGAAACCTGGCGGCCTGAGCACAAGCTTTTCCCGCATCAGGTGGGGTTTACCTGCCCGCCTTTTGACTATTGCGGTGCGCCTTCTGATTTCCTGCGCATGGCACCCGAGACCGTGGGCGTGCACGGATGGATGCTGCACGTGCCGGATTACGCTCATGGGCTGGATCAGCGCAAAGCGAATTTTGGTATGATGGATGACTTTGTCCATTGCATGGCCCGCAACGGCGTGGACGTGGCGGGGCAGGTGGGCTCGAACTGGGTCCATGCCAGCGGTCTGGGCGTCGACGGCATCCGCCAGCATTGCGAGGATCTTAGCGACAAATACGGCGTAAGCTTTCACATGGCAGGCTATGCCATGGTCGAGGCGTTGCGCGCGCTCAACGTTGATAAAGTGGCGCTGAATGCGGCCTATCACTGGCCCGAATGGTGGCAAGGCACGGTGGGCTTTCTCAAAGAGGCCGGTTTTGATGTGATCTGGGCGGGAAATTTCCATGATCAGGGCTGGTTTGATAGCCAGGAGGCGGTCAACGACATGCGCTGGGTGTTTGATGGCGATCTGGCAGAGAAAAGTTTTGACTATGTGGCCGAAGAGGCCCCTGACGCGGATGCGTATCTGATCAACGGCATGTGCAATTTCCGCACCGGCCTAGACGGCCTGCCGCAGCGCCCGGTTCACCTGACAGAACGGCTGGAGGCGCGCTTGGGCAAACCGGTGATCGGCCACGACACCGCGCTCTACTGGCGCATCTTCAAATCCCTCGGCCTCGCCCCGACCCGCCCCATGGGCCAACTCCTTGCCACGCTCTAGCCGCTTCTTCTGGCCAAAAATATCCCCGCCGGAGGCATAAAATCTTCGGCTCAACGATCTGGAAAGACCATGCACAAGATCATCGCCCTCTGGGCTGTCCCTCGCTCCACCTCGACCGCCTTTGAATGGATGATGCGCCAGCGGGGTGATCTCGATTGCCTGCACGAACCCTTTGGAGAGGCCTGGTATCAAGGGGAGGCCCCGCTATGGCACCGCTACACGCCCGGTGAGGTCACAACCCCCGGCCTTACGCTGGACAGTGTCTGGGATGACATTCAGGCCCGCGCGGCCAAGGGCCCGGTCTTTCTCAAGGATTTCCCCCACTACATCTCACATATGTGGACGCCCGAATTTCTGGCCCATTTCACCCATGCCTTCCTGATCCGCGATCCGGCCAAGACGATCACCTCGATGCATGACAAATGGCCCGATTTCCACGAAGGCGAAGTGGGCTTTCCCGAACAGCGCGCGCTGTTTGATCTGCTTTGGGCGCTCAACGGCGCCCCGCCGCCCGTGATCGACAGCGATGATTTGCTTGATGACCCCGAAAAGGTGACAGAGGCGTTTTGCAAGGGCGTCGGCATACCGTATCTGTCTGAGGCCCTGACATGGGAGCCAGGCGGCGATCCCTCTGAGCACAGTTGGTGGGATGGCGGGTCCTTTCACGCCAATCTTGCAAACTCCACCGGTCTGACCCGGCAAACGCGCAAATATATAAACATTGACGACAGCCCCGCGCGGGTCCAGCAAGTGTATCGGCGCATGATCCCCCACTACCAGCGGCTCTATGAACACCGCGTCACTGTCTGACCAGGAAGGACACCCGATGAAAGACGATTGGCAGAACTACATTGACGGCGCATGGGTCGATGGCGGCGCGGGGCGTGTCGACGTCATGAACCCCGGCACGGGCGAGGTGCTGGCCACGCAAGCTTTGGCCGATGAGGCAGATGTGGACCGGGCCGTGGCGGCTGCCGCACGGGTCCATGACAGCGGTGTCCTTCACGCCATGCGCCCGGTGGAGCGGGGCCGGATCGTACAGGCCATGGGCCGCTATCTGCTGGAGCATGCCGATGAGCTGGCCAAGCTTTTGACGCTGGAACAGGGCAAGCCGCTTTGGGAGGCGCAAAAAGAGATCCAAGGTGCAGCCCGGTATTTTGAGTATTACGGCAATCAGGCGGAAACAGTTGAAGGCCGCTCGATCCCGCTTGGGCAGGGGTACTTCGATTTCACGCATTATGAGCCTTTCGGCGTCTCTGCCCAGATCATTCCGTGGAACTACCCGCTTGAGATGACCGCACGGTCCTTGTCTGCGGCTTTGGCCACGGGCAATGCCTGCGTGATCAAAACGCCCGAGCTGACGCCCTTGTCCAACTACATCTTTGCCCATGCGGCGGAGGCCGTGGGCCTGCCCAAAGGCGCGGTCAACATCTTATGCGGTTGGGGCCATCAGGCGGGCGCCGCGCTCTCGGGTCATCGGCGGGTCAATCAGATTGTCTTTACCGGGTCGGTCAAAACCGGCATCGCGATTGCCACGGCAGCAGCCGCCAATGTGGTGCCTTGCGTGCTCGAACTGGGCGGAAAATCTGCGGCCATTGTCCATGAGGATGCTGATCTCGATGCGTTTGAGACGGATATCCGCTGGGGCATCTATTTCAACGCCGGTCAGGTCTGTTCGGCTATGAGCCGCGTGATCGTCCATGAAAGCCGTCATGACGAGCTGGTCGCCCGGGCCGAAAAGGTGGCGAAATCACTGTCCGTGGGCCCGGGCATTGATCGGGCCGAGGCAGGCGCGACGATGGGGGCCATGGTCTCAGAGGCGCAGCGGGACCGCGCCGCGGGTATGGTCAGCGCGGCTGAGGCCGAAGGCGCGCGCGTGGTCACCGGTGGGCGCAAGATGAACATCCCCGGCTCATTTCTGGAACCCACCGTGATGGCGGATGTGACCCCCGACATGACCATCGCGCAAGAAGAGGTCTTTGGCCCGGTTCTGTCGGTCATGCCGTTCAAGGATGAGGCGCAGGCCTATGCCATTGCCAATGGCACCGATTATGGTCTGGTGGGCGGCGTCTTTACCCGCGATCTGGACCGTGCGACGCGGGCCGCGCAGAAAATTCGGGCCGGTCAGGTGTTTGTCAATGAATGGTACGCGGGCGGCGTCGAAACCCCCTTTGGCGGCTATGGCAAATCCGGCTACGGGCGCGAAAAGGGGCGTGAGGCGCTCTGGAACTATGTGCAGACAAAGAATGTCGCGATTTCCGTGCGCTAAGGATGGCGGAGTACACGCTTTACTATTGGCCGATCCCGTTTCGGGGTGAGTTCATTCGCGCAGCACTCTGCCTTGCTGGGCAGAGCTATGAGGAGCCGGGTGCCGATGATGTCGCCGCGTTGAAACATAAAGCCCCCGAAGATCAGCCTGAGCCGTTCATGGCGCCCCCGGTGCTGCTGGATCATGGCGCAGGCCTGACCTTGGCGCAGTTGCCGGCGATTTTGGCCTATCTGGGTGCCAAACACGGGCTGATGCCGGACCGCCCGCGCGATGTGGCGCTGACAGGTAAGGTGATTGGCGACGTCAATGATGTGCTCGATGAACTGACCTTGTTCGGGGGGCGGTCCATGTGGACCCTGGGCGAGTGGGAAAGCTTTGTCGAAGACCGTCTGCCGCGTTGGATGCGGATTTTTGAACGCACGTTGGAGGCGCACGGTGTCACGGGAGAGGCGGGTTACCTCTTTGGCAGGGACAGGCCAGGACTGGGCGATGTGATGGTCGCTGTGCTTTGGGGTGTTATGACGGACAAGCTGCGCGCGTTGCGGCCTTTATTGGACAAAACCGCACCAAATCTTGCCGGATTTTCGGATCGTGTATTGGCTTTGCCAGACCTGAAGCAATTGCGCGACAACAGCGATGCGCGTTTCGGGGATGTGTATTGTGGCGGCCAGATCGAAGCGTCGATCCGGGGCATGCTGGCGCGCCATGGCACCTAAATCACACATGAAAGAAGGAGGGCCCAATGGCCGATACATTTGACGAAGATCTGTTCCTAAAAGGGCTCGAACAGCGCAAAGGCACGTTAGGCGCGGAGTATGTCGAGAAAAACCTCGCCGCTGCGGATGATTTCACCCGTCCGTTTCAAGAGGCGATGACGGCCTGGTGCTGGGGCTTTGGCTGGGGCGATGACGTGATTGAGCCAAAGACGCGGTCTATGATGAACCTCGCCATGATCGGTGCCCTGGGGAAGATGCATGAATGGGAAATTCATTGCCGTGGCGCGCTTAACAATGGGGTCAGCAAGGAAGAGATCCGCGCGATCATCCATGTGGTGGCGATCTATTGCGGGGTGCCGCAGGGGCTTGAGTGTTTTCGGGCGGCCAAGAAAGTCTTTGAAGAGCGCGGCATGTGAGGCACCGCTCGTCGCGTCCGGTTGGGCGCGTCTCGCTTTTGCTGGCGAGGGCGCGCTTTAGCCGCTAGGCATGTTGGCGAAGGAAAGCCCGCTCATGTCCAAACCCTGTATCATCTGTGTCGCCATCACTGGATCCGTTCCGCAGAAATCCGACAACCCGGCCGTGCCGATCAGCATCGAAGAACAGGTGGCGTCGACCCATGCGGCCTTTGAAGCAGGTGCCAGCATCGCCCATTGCCACGTGCGGCAAGAGGACGGCACCCCGACCTCGGACCCTGATCGGTTTGCACGGCTGCAGGAGGGGATCGCCGCGCATTGTCCGGGCATGATCATGCAAATGTCCACCGGAGGACGCTCAGGCGCAGGGACAGAGCGGGGCGGTATGCTGCCCTTGCGGCCCGACATGGCGTCGTTGTCTGTGGGCTCCAATAACTTTCCCACGCGCGTCTATGAAAATCCGCCTGACTTGATCGCCTGGCTGGCGCGCGAAATGCGCAGCCATGAGGTGGTGCCGGAAATCGAAGCCTTCGATCTGTCTCATATTCTCAAAGCGATCTCTATGCATCAGGACGGTCTGCTCTATGGGCCGCTTTACGTCCAATTCGTGATGGGCGTGAAAAACGCCATGCCTGCCGACAAAACCGTCTTCGATTTTTATGTGGAGATGATGCGATCGCGCGCCCCGGAGGCGGAGTGGTGTGCCGCGGGCATCGGTGCGGCGCAGGTTGTTGTGAACGAATGGGCGATTGCCGCGGGCGGGCACACGCGGACGGGTTTGGAAGACAATGTACGGTTGGACAAGGACCGCCTGGCGCCTTCAAACGCTGCTCTGGTGGCGCGGGCGGTGGCGCTCTGTGAGAAATACGAACGCCCTGTGGCCACCCCGGCGCAGGCCCGCGACATGTTGGGATTGAGGGCGGTCGCGTGACCTGGGATTGGCAAATCGGCGTCACGGGCGATGCTGAAACGCGGGCGCGTCTGTCGCCTGAGCGCCAGATCACCGACATTTTGCGGGTTGAGGCCGCCTTTGCCCGCGCGCTCGGCACGGCAGGCGCTGTGGCGGCTGAATTGGCCACAAAAACCGCAGGCGCCATTGAGCAGGCAACGCTGGATCACAACTGTTTGGTGGCAGAGGCCGCTACAGATGGCATGCCCGTGCCCTCTGTTGTGCGGCAGCTGCGAGAGGTGATCGACGTCGAACTGCACCCGGCCCTGCACACAGGGTTGACGTCACAGGATGTGATGGACAGCGCACTGATGCTGGCGGTGGCGGACTGTCTGGGCGTCTTTGAGGCACGGCTACAGCGGCTGAACGCGCGCTTGGCGCAGCTTGCTCAGGATGTGGGGGGGCAGCCATTGATGGCGCGAACGCGGATGCAAGCCGCCTTGCCCATCACGCTGGCGCGGCGGATCGACGGGTGGCACGGCCCTCTGACAGGTCATCTGGCGGCGCTTGAGGCGCTCAAACCGCTTGTGTGTGTGGTGCAGCTTGGCGGCCCTGTGGGGACAGCAGAAGGGTTCGGGCCGTCACCAGACCACGTGCGCACGGCGTTTGCCGCGGAGTTGGGGCTTGCGCCCGCACCGGTCTGGCACACGGACCGCTCCCGGATCATGGAGCTTGGTGCGTGGTTGGCCCGTGTGGCGGGCAGCCTGGGCAAGATGGGCCACGACATTGCCTTGATGGCGCAGCAGGGCGTGGATGAGGTCACGCTGTTGTCCGGTGGTGGATCATCGGCCATGGGACACAAGACCAACCCGGTCAAAGCCGAAGTTCTGATCACCCTTGGGCGGGATGCCAGCGCACAGCTTGGTGCGTTGCATCTTGCGATGGATCACGAGCAAGAGCGCTCCGGCGCGGCCTGGACCCATGAGTGGCTGGTTCTTCCACGTCTGCTTGAGACAGCAGGCGCGGGCCTGTTGCGGGCTGAGGCGCTTTTGGACGATCTGAGTTTTCCGCGCGCATCGCTGTCATAGCGTCGGGCGCAAAGGGGCCGAATCTCAGCACGGCAGAGGCCGAATCTGCCCAAGCGAAATGCGGCAGAATTGCGACGGGACGGCGACAACAATGCGTCTGTGTCAGCGCTGCAATGGGAATCGGGGCACACCCTGAAAATGGCGGCAAACGCTTTAAAAATTGGGTTTTTCGCTGTATCGAGCCGGGAAACGGGCCGGCGGGCCGCGCAACTGTGTGATTATTACGTCACAACGCAGGCAACAGTGGCGCAAGCTTGGGGGGCTTCGTTGACCTACCCGCGTATTTCGACCATTCCATGATCAAGCCGTATCGGTGCATTGGTGCGGTGGACTAAAATTTATCCTGCTTACTAGGAGGGATAACCTTGAAAAAGCAACTACTCTGCACCAGCGCAATCGCCCTTGGCGTAGCCGCTGCGCCCGCGACAGCCCAGGACTGGAACCTGGACTGGGGTGGGTTCTTCAACACACACGTCGCCATCGGTGACATCAGCACCCCCGGTATCGTTGGCGCTGATTTCGACGGTGAAGGCGTGGACATCCACACCACGGGTGAGATCATCTTCACGCCGAGCATCACGCTCGACAACGGTCTGACCTTTGGTATCAACGTTCAGCTCGAAGCTCAGAACGTGGGTTCCGGTGAAATCGACGAATCGTACATGACGATCAGCTCCGACACGTTCGGTCAGCTGGACATCGGTGCGGAAAACTCCGCCGGTTACAAGCTGATGACAGGCGCACCTTCCGTGACGTCCATGTTCATCAACTCGCCGTCCACATCCACGTTCATCCCGTTCTCCGCTGTTGCTGGCACTCAGACAGGCTTCCGTCAGGCGGCTCTGTCCAGCTTCATCGAAGTTGCGGGCAACAACGACGTGAACCGCATCACCTACTACACGCCAGACTTCAACGGTCTGACGATTGGTGTGTCCTACGCACCGACCGGTGTTGCAAACGTTGGTAGCTCCTTCGCGGTCAACAAAAACGCTGTTCTGTCGGACATCTTCGACATTGGTGTGAACTACTCCGGTTCCTTCGGCACAACCGACGTTACGTTGGCTGCGCGTTGGGGGCAGGGTGATGCACCTGCCGCCGCATTTGTTTCCGATCCGGAAGCATGGGGTGTTGGCGCATCTGTGACCTTCGGTTCCATCACTGTTGGCGGTAGCTACACTGAGAACGACAACGGCGCCATCCTCGGCACCGGTGATCAGGAAGGCTGGAGCCTCGGTATCGTCTACGACGCCGCTGGTCCTTGGGCTTTCGAAGCTCTGACATACCAGGGTGAAACAGACGGTCTGTTCGGTTTCATCGGCAGCATCGAGCGTGAAGCCTACAAAATTGGCGCAAGCCGGACCCTCGGGCCGGGCGTCGATTGGGACATCTACCTCGTGCACGAAGAGCGTGACGTCGAAATCGTAACTCCGTTCACAGACGTGTCCGGTACGGTTCTCGGTACTGCGATCAACCTGAGCTTCTGATTTATCAGACACTTAGGAATGGCGGGGGTGAAAGCCCCCGCCATTTTTTTTGACTGGTTTTCGTGGGAAACCAAACTGTCATGAAGAAAAGCATCATTTGGTTGGCCTCTTATCCGAAGTCCGGCAACACGTGGACGCGGATTTTTCTCGCCAATTATCTGATGAATGCCGATCATCCCGTTCCGATCAACCAAGTGCATCGGTTCGGCATGGGTGACACGATCACCAAAACCTATCAAATGGTGGCCGGCGGCCCGTTTGACCTCCAAAATCACGATGTCATTCTCAAACTGCGCGACAGGGTATTGCGTGGGATTGTCGGCAATAACGCGGATGTCAATTTCGTGAAAACCCACAACATTCGCAGCAAGGCCTTTGGTGTCGACCTGATCCCGCCGCAGTTTACCCGCTCTGCTGTCTACATCATGCGCGATCCCCGTGATGTCGTGCTGTCTTACGCGCGGCATTTTGGGATGACCCACGCACAAACGGTGGAAGCGGTCTCAAGCAAGGACAACACCACCGTATCGGACCAATCCACGGTGTTTCAGTATCTCGGCTCTTGGTCGGAGCATGTGAACAGCTGGACCAAGAACAAGGTTTTCCCCACGCTTGTGCTGCGTTACGAGGATTTGCAAACCAAACCGGAAGAGAGTTTTTCGTCTCTTCTCAAGCACATAGGCATTCCCGTGGATGAAAAACGTCTGGACAAGGCGATCGGGTTTTCGTCGTTCAAGGAACTCTCAAAACAAGAGAGCGAAGACGGTTTTGCCGAAGCCTCAGTCAAATCAGACGCGTTTTTTTCCAAAGGCACATCGGGGCAATGGGTGGATGAGCTTGATGCAGATCTGGCGCTTGAGACGCGTAAAAAGCATGAGGCCGTGATGAAGAAATTTGGGTATCTCGATGGCTGATCTGCGCCGCATTGTCTGGCTCGCGTCCTACCCCAAATCGGGGAATACGTGGACGCGGATTTTTCTGGCCAATTACCTCGTCAACGGGGACAAACCCGTTCCGATCAATCAGGCGCATCGCTTTGCCATGGGGGATTCCGTGGTGAAGACCTATGCTATGGTCGCCGGACGCCCGATTGACCCCCGCAATGTCGATCATATTCTCAGCCTGCGCGATCAGGTCCTGCGCGGGATCGTGTCAAACGGGGCCGATGTGAATTTTGTGAAGACCCACAACATGCCGGGGTCGATCAAAGGTAAGTTTATGATTCCAAAGGATCTTACCCGGTCCGCCGTCTACATCGTGCGCAACCCGATGGACGTTTTGTTGTCTTACGCACGCCATTTCGGGCGCACCCATGAACAGGCGGCCACCTCGCTGGCCAATCCCAGCAACTGGATCGCGCCAACCCAACACACCGTCGGTCAGTTTCTTGGCCGGTGGGACGCGCATGTCGAAGGTTGGACAAAACCGGCCGAGTATCCGCAACTCATTTTGCGTTACGAAGACTTGCTCACGGATGCGGAGGCCCAGTTTGCCAAGCTCTTGGACCATATCGGCATCCCGGTGGATGAGGCGCGCTTGAAAAAGGCCGTTAAATTCTCCAGTTTCAAGGAATTGTCCGGGCAAGAGAGCGTGGCCGGGTTTGAAGAAAAGTCGTCCCATACCAAGGCGTTTTTCTCCAAAGGTCAGTCGGATCAATGGAAAGACGAACTGGCCCCGGAACTGATAGAGAAAGTCCGGGCAGAGCATGGTAAGGTCATGGAAAAATTCGGATATCTTGATGAGTAATCTCAGACGTATCATCTGGCTCGCCTCCTATCCCAAATCGGGCAACACGTGGATGCGGTCGCTTTTGGCCAATTACTTCATGCCCGCGGGGCAGGCGCCTGATATCAACAATCTGCGCCGTTTCACCACCGCCGATGTGCGCCAGGATTTCTTTGATGCCGCCAATGGTGGCCCTTTCAATGCCGCAAGCGTGGAGGATTGGTTGCAGGTCCGACCCAAGGCTTTGGCGCTGATCGCGAACTCCAAGCAGGGCACGCATTTTGTCAAAACCCATTGTCAGGCGGTGCGCTATCTGGGGCAGGATCTGATCCCGCCGCAACTGACGGCGGGCGCGGTTTACATGCTGCGCAACCCGTTTGATCTGGCCCCGTCCTTTGCCCGTCATCAAAGCAGCGACATTGACACGGCGATCGACAGGATGACCAACCCTGAGACGATTATGGGCACGGAAACCGGCATTCGCGACGCGTTGGGCCGGTGGGATGACCACATTCGCAGTTGGACAGAGGCACCAGGTTTGCCGCGCCACGTGGTCCGGTATGAGGATATGCTGGACACCGCGCCTAAGACGGTGCGTGGCCTTTTGGAGTTTCTGAGCGTGAAACCTGACAGCGCCAAACTGGCCCGTGCCATCAAGGCCACCAGCTTTGACAACCTCAAGAAACAAGAAGAGCAACTTGGCTTCACGGAGCGCCCGGACGGGATGGCGCGCTTTTTTGCCAAAGGGGAGTCCGGGGTCTGGCGCGATGAGCTGACCCCGGCTCAGGTCGCCCGCATCCGCGATGCCTTTTTGCCGGCGTTGGAAAAGTGGTATCCGGAACTTCTTGAGGAAACAGAGGCCTTCGCCAAGGCCGAGTAACGAGACGTGCATCGATTGTCTGCACAAGGGCTCTAAAGCATGTTTTGGACACGCCCGTTGGTGTCTGATGACCTTAGACACTGGATCTTTGAGTGTTTCGACTGGTTCGACACCCGTTTTACCCCACCGCTGGGACCCATCCTGCCCACCCGGGCGTTCTTTGATGCGCCCGGCGGAAACAGTCCAGAAACGGCCAAGCTCGTGGTGCGTGACATTCAAAGACATTTGGCGTTTCACGACCCTGTTGAGCTTCTGCCATTGGACGTGCTGCCTGCGGAATATAGGCATGATTACAATGCCTTATCATCTATAACTGGTAGTTTCGAACAGACCGGCGACGTCGCCATAATTCGCTATGATCCCGAGCAGATGAACCACCCTATTAGGTTTATCAATCTAATGACCCATGAACTCATGCATGCGCGGCTGGCGCATGTGGTCTCTGACGTGCCCGGCGGAGCGGGCGCGCATGAGTTGGCCACCGACCTAGGCTGCATCATCGCAGGATTTGGGGTGTTTCAGCTTCAGGCCGCCGATGACGCGGGTTGGTTTGGTTACATGACGCAAGACACGCGGGCCTTTGCGCTTGCCGTCTTCCTGAGCCGCCGGGATCTGGACCTGAGCAGCGTCGCCACTCACTTGTCGACCCGATGCTGCAAACTAGTCGCGCGGGGGCTCAAGGCGCTTTGACATCACGGTCCATTGCGGGCGTAAGACGTCTTGCGGTAGAGAGCGGTAACGCATCCTTTGGTCTGGTCCGCGCCTGATATGACAAACCGCCTGCATCACCATGCCCGTCTGTCGGTCGCACCCATGATGGATTGGACAGATCGCCATTGTCGGTATCTGCACCGACAGTTTTCGCGCGAGGCGTTGCTGTACACCGAAATGGTGACCGCCCCCGCTCTTGTACGAGGAGAGGCGCTGCATCTGTTGGATCATTCAGCCGATGAGCATCCCGTGGCCCTGCAACTGGGCGGATCTGATCCGCAAGAGTTGGCAAAGGCCGCGCAGCTTGGGCAGGCCGCAGGGTATCAAGAGATCAATCTCAACGTGGGGTGCCCCTCAGACCGCGTGCAATCCGGCACGTTCGGCGCGGTTTTGATGAAGGATCCGGGCCTTGTGGCAGAGTGCTGTGTCGCGATGCGGGAGCGCGTCACCGTGGATGTCACGGTCAAATGCCGCATCGGGGTGGATGATCAGCGGCCCGAGGCGGTGTTACCGGATTTTCTTGAACGCGTGGCGCATGTCGGCGTGGACCGATTTATTGTCCATGCGCGCAAAGCCTGGCTCAAGGGCCTTTCCCCCAAGGAAAACAGAGAGATACCGCCGCTTGACTACGATCTCGTTGAGCGCATGAAGGCGCAATTCCCAGAGCTTCACATCTCGATCAATGGCGGGGTCAGCACGCTGAGCGAGGCGGAAACCCTGCTCAAACGCGGGTTCGATGGGGTCATGCTTGGGCGCGCCGCCTATCATCATCCCGCGGATATCCTAAGCGCGGCTGACAGCCGGATCTTTGGTATGGCTGGTGAGGCCCGTCGCGCCCAAGATGCGGTGCGCGCCATGCTGCCCTATATCGAAACCCATCTTGCCCAAGGCGGCAAGCTGCACCAGGTGACCCGCCACATGCTGGGTGTGTTCGCAGGGCGGCCGGGCGCCCGTGCCTGGCGTCGCATTCTGTCCGAAGGGGCGACACGCCCAGGGGCCGGGACCGAATTGGTCATTGCTGCCTTGGGGCAAGTGGACATGGCGGATGTCACCGCATGAGCCCCGTGTCACCAAAAGGGGGCGCCATGATCGACGCGTTGTTTGACAAAGGCTGGGTGAAATTTCCCACAGACGCGGCTTTGGCCCCGTGGATTAAGGCCGCCCGCGACGCGGCCCTGGAGCGTGTCAATGATCCCGAAGAGCGCCGCGTCTGGTTGCAATGCGAAGGCACCTGGTTTGTCGGCGTGGACAGTTTGCCCAGTGATCCGGAGGGCGCGGTGGGGCAGGCGGGCCCGCTCACTGGGGCGGCCTACGCGGCGGCGCAAGAGATTTATGGCGTGCTTCCGCTCCATCCTGGTCAGATCTCGGTGATCTATCCCGGCTATCCGCGCCCGCGCGACACTGAAACAGACGCGGCCTTCCGCTATCGGCTCAAGCGCGACGCGGCCCATGTGGATGGTCTGTTGGGCGTGGGGCAGCCCAAGAAACGCATGTTGAAGGAACAGCACGCCTATATTTTGGGTCTTCCCCTCACGTCCTGCGATGAGAAGGCCAGCCCGTTGGTGGTCTGGGAGGGCAGCCACAAGCGCATGGCGGCCGCGTTTCATGAGGCTTTGGGAGAACGCCCGGCGGAACAATGGGACGATGTGGATCTGACCGCGATCTATCAAGCCACCCGACAAGAGGTGTTTGACACCTGTCCACGGGTCAAGGTTACAGCAGAACCAGGTGAAGCCTATCTTGTACACAGGCTGGCGCTTCATGGAGTTGCGCCCTGGGAAGACGGGGCCAAAGCCCCAAGCGAAGGCCGGATGATTGCGTATTTTCGTCCAGAGTTGCCGCCTGGAACCCGGGGTTGGCTGGATCTACCCTAGGCGAGACGCGCCCGAAGGAAGCGACGAGCCTTGCTCTAGCCGCGTGTCAGCCGCGCCGCCCGTCCACCGCGCCGCTTTTTCAGCAAACCTGCTCGATCTGGCAGGCCATCCATGATCTCGCGGCGCAAGGCAGGGGTCATCGCAGACCAATCGCGGATCTCATCCATGGTTCGATAACACCCGGTGCAGATTCCGGCCTCAGGATGCACAACACAAAGCCGCACACAGGGGCTTTCAACCTCGTCTCGGGTCCAAACGGGAATGTTCATGTGCCTGCCCTTAAGTGCCTCAAGCGATCCAACGCCCCTTGCAATATGTACGTGGCAGCGACCGAATCGATGATCTCTTTGCGACGTTTTCGGGTCAAATCTGCCTCAATCAGCGCCCGTTCTGCCGCCACGGTCGAGAGCCGTTCATCCCAAAATGAAATCGGCAGGTCCGTCAGCGCGGACAGGTTGCGCGCAAAGGCGCGTGTCGATTGGCAGCGCGGCCCCTCGGACCCGTCCATATTGCGCGGCAGCCCCAAAATGAGGCCAGTGGCCTCGCGCGCGGTCGCAATCTTCAAGAGCTCTGCCGCATCAAGGCCGAACTTCTTGCGCTTGATCGTGACCACGGCATTGGACGCCTGCAACAGGGCATCCGATGCCGCCACGCCAATGGTCTTTTCCCCCAAGTCGAGCCCCAGGATCGGCCGCATCGGCGAAAGCGCATCGGCAAAGGCGCTGATGTCGTCGTAGATCAATCAAGCACCCCGGCGCTGTCGGCAGATGACTTCAGCAGCGTGAGCGCAGCATCGTCATTGCCAAAGGCCTGCTCCGCCTCCTCCCAAATCGCGCGGGCTTGCGCGACATTGCCCAAAACCCCATGCGCCCGGATCAGCCGCGCCCATTCTTCGGCGGTGCCGCCTTGATTGGCCAAGCGTGCCGACAGGCTTGCGACCATATCGTTGATCATGGCAGCGCGGTCTTCGGCGGTCATGCCTGCGGCGGCGTCGAGGTCTTCATCCGTCGGACCGGAAAAGAGGCCAGGGATATCCGGCAGGTCATACTGCACCCCGGCGCGCAGGGCGACCTCACCGATGCGGTTGAGCACGGTGGGGGCCCAGGGGTCATCCATCTGGCTGTCTTCCAAAAGGTCACGCCACAGCCGGAATGCAGCATCTGGCCGATCCACCTGCAACATGTAGACGCCCAGGTAGTACCGAGCGCGCGGGTCTTCAGGATCCCGCGACATCGCCGCGCGCAAGGCTTTTTCTGCATCCGAGGACACATAGCCCTGCGCGGCAGAAATCATCATATCGGCCAGCGTTGAAAAATCCTCGGCGGTGGCCGCCTCGCCTTTGATCTGCAGGAGCGCAAGCTGCGCTTTATGGGCGGCTCGAAAATTGCCAAGCCCTGCCTCGTGTCGCGCCAGCAAGGCCAACCCTTGCGCGTCTCCGGGTCGTCCTGCCACCGCGGCGCGCAATTGTTCCACCAACTCCAGATAGCCGGGATCAGCCTCGATCTCGGCCGGTCGCACTGTCAGTTGCGCCTCAACGTCCGCCTGGCTCAACCGGTTCTGTCGCGCCGCGTCCGAGGCCGCGATCCGGTCGGCCAACGGCACGTCCGAGAGGCCCGGCGCCCCCAATTCTGCGTAAATCCAGGCCGTTCCCCCCAAAAGACTGGCCGCCACAGCACCCAACAAGATCAAGGACGGTTTGGCCCGGCCCGTGCCTTGGGCTGCGTCCTTGTGGAGTTGCGCATCCGCCGCCAGAACACGCCGGGACACTTCCGTTCGCAACCGCTCTGCATCCTCGTCAGAGATCACCCCACGCGCCACGTCCCGCTCGACGTCCTTGAGCTGATCGCGATACACCTGAAGGTCATAGGCCGCCGCCGGGGCCGCGGTTGCACGATGGCGCAGGATCGCGCGCGCCAGCACGGTGCAGCACAAAACTGCCAGCCCCAATGTCACGATCCAAAAACCCATGCGCGCGCCTTATCCCGCTAGAACATCTTATCTAGCCGTCCCAAAGCCCGCGCAAAAGAGGCAAAGCGCGCAAAGATCACGCGCCGCGTCACTGCGTCTGTGGTAAAGCCGCTCAAATGCCGGTCCTGGGATGGTCCTCATGTCGCATATTGTGCGTTGAATGCCGCGCGTACGATCCTCTGGATTTTTGGATTATCGCATATAAACGCGAGACGCGCGCGGCTGCGCGTCAACGGGACCTGGGAAAACTGATGAAACGCTACTCTGCTTTTGCCGTTGCCAAGGAAGCTTTGAAAAACCACCTCGGCTGGGAACGGGCGTGGGCCTCGCCTGAGCCGCGTCAACGCTATGATGCAATCATCATCGGCGCGGGCGGGCATGGTCTGGCCACGGCGTACTACCTCGGCAAAAACCACGGGATCACCAATGTGGCGATCCTTGAAAAGGGGTGGCTTGGCGGCGGCAACACGGGCCGCAACACCACGATCATCCGCTCGAACTACCTCCAAGATGCCTCGGCCGCGCTCTATGAAAAATCACGCTCGCTTTACGAAACGCTGAGCCAGGAGCTGAACTACAACATCATGTTCAGCCCGCGCGGTGTGATCATGCTGGCGCAAACCGAACATGAGGTGCGCGGCTATCAACGCACTGCACACGCCAACGCGTTGCAAGGCGTCAAGACCGAGTTCATTTCGCCTGAGCGGGTCAAAGAGATCGTGCCGATCATCAATCTTGAGGGGCCGCGCTACCCGGTTCTGGGCGGCTTGTGGCAGGCGCGGGGCGGCACGGCGCGCCATGACGCCGTGGCCTGGGGCTTTGCCCGGGCATGCTCAGATATGGGCATGGATGTGATCCAAAAATGCGAAGTGACCGGGGTCAAAACCGAAGGCGGCAAAGTCACGGGCGTCTCCACGTCCAAGGGCGACATTGAATGCAACAAGCTTGGCATCGTGGTGGCCGGGCATTCGGGACATGTGGCCAATATGGCGGGGTTCCGGCTGCCGATTGAATCGGTGGCCTTGCAGGCGCTTGTCTCAGAGCCGATCAAACCTTGCATGGATTGCGTGGTCATGGCCAACACGGTGCATGGCTACATGAGCCAATCCGACAAAGGCGAGATGGTCATCGGCGGCGGCGCGGATGGCTACAACAACTACACCCAACGCGGCTCGTTCCATCACATCGAGGAAACCGTGCGCGCGCTGTGCGAAACCTTCCCCATGGTCACGCGGCTGAAGATGCTGCGCCAATGGGGTGGGATCGTCGATATGACCGGGGATCGCTCCCCCATCCTGTCGAAAACACCTGTTGAGAATGTGTTCATCAATTGCGGATGGGGCACGGGCGGGTTCAAGGCCACACCCGGTTCCGGCTGGGGCTTTGCCGAACTCATGGCCACCGGCTACTCACCCTTGTGCGATGAGTTCTCCTTGAGCCGTTTCAAAGAAGGCCGCTTCATCGACGAAAGCGTCGCCGCCGGGGTGGCGCATTGATGACCCTGAGCCTTTCCAACGCCCGCTTCTTTCTTGTTTCAAATACCTCGGGGGATTGGGGGCAGAGCCCCCATGCGGTGATGCGCTCAAATCCGCTGACAGCCAATAATAGCCGACCAACACCCGCCCAGATTGCGGGGAATGGCCCAAAACACCCGGGGATTTCCGCTCAGTCTTCTCAAGCGCACATCGCGCTCCCATCCTCCTACGCACATGCAAAGGAGGGAATACCATGTCTGACTATGAACAATCCCGCTACAGCCGCGCATCCTATCCGGTGGACACAGGCGGGGCGAGTGCCTTCTGGGTGCTTGTCGTTGTCGTCGCCCTTGGCGCGCTTGTCCTCATCATGGCGATCGGTGGTGCGGCCACTGGCCCAATCGAAGGTACAACTGGCGCGGAAACGGCACCGGCCATCACACCGGCAGAGCCTGAGCCGTCTGCGGCAACCGGCACTCTCGTCGAATAACCTGACATCCAAATCACGCCTTTTGGGCGGGTGCCTTTTGGTGCCCGCCCTTTTTCGTGCGCGCAACTGATCGGAGCCTGCCATGCTCAAGCTGACATGCCCCTATACCGGCATCACCGCCGAGGAAACGGAGTTCACCCCCGGCGGGGAGGCGCATCTCAAGCGCTTCGGGCCCGGATCGGATGACGCGGATTTCCACGATTACCTTTTTGCCAAGGAAAACCCCAAAGGCGTGCATTTTGAACGCTGGCGGCACAGCTATGGCAGCGGCAAGTGGTTCATCGTGGCGCGCGATACCGTGACCTTGGAGGTCTATGGCAGCTACCCCGCGCAGACCTATGAGCCGCCGCAATGGATCAAGGACAAGATCACCGCCAAGCGTCCAGGCTGGACATGGAGAGAGTTCGAATGAGCACGCGTCTTGCCAAGGGCGGGCGGCTGATTGACCGCGCCAAGACCCTGAAATTTCGGTTCAACGACAAATACTATGCGGGCGCGGAAGGCGATACGCTGGCCTCAGCCCTTCTCGCCAATGACCAGATGCTGATCGGGCGATCCTTCAAATACCACCGTCCGCGCGGGTTCGTGGCCTCTGGTGCCGAAGAGCCCAATGGCATTTTCAACATGGGTGAGGGGGCCGCATTTGAACCCAATCAGCGCGGCACCACGACCGAGCTTTACGATGGTATGCGACTGGAGAGCCAAAACCATTGGCCAAGTCTCGAATATGACATTGGGGCCGTGAACAACAAACTCGCCCGCTTCCTGCCGGCGGGCTTTTACTACAAGATGTTCATCCATCCCCGCCCGCTTTGGAAACATGTCTATGAGCCGTTCATTCGCCAGTCTGCGGGGCTAGGCAAAGCGCCCAAGCGGGGTGACGATGACAAGTACGAACATTTCTATGCCTTCGTCGATGTTCTGGTGATCGGTGGCGGCGTGGCCGGGCTTCAATCCGCTCTGGCGGCAGCAAAAACCGGTGCCAAGGTCATGATTATGGAGCAAACCGCCCATTGGGGGGGACGCGCGGTGGTGGATGGCGCGGTTGACGGTGCCACTGTCAACGAAATGCCTGTGGATAAGTTCGTGGACGAAACCGTTGCCGAGCTTGAGGATATGGCCAATGTCACCTTGCGCACCCGGATGATGGGGGCAGGGATCTATGATCATGGCTATGTGCTTGGCTATGAGCGTGTGAACGATCATCAGCCAGACGCGACAGGCCCGCGTCACCGGCTTTGGCGGATCCGCGCGGGTCAGGTGATCACGGCCACGGGCGCCATCGAACGCCCGCTCAGCTTTGCCGGGAATGACGTGCCCGGTGTGATGCTGGCCTCTGCTGTGCGCGATTATGCGGTCAATTATGGCGTGTCGATCGGCGACCGTACGGTGGTTGTCACAAATAATGATGATGCGTATCTGACGGCGATTTGCTTGAAAAACAACGGGCTAGACGTTCCCGTAATTCTGGATGCCCGTGCATCCGGCGGCGGTGCATTGGCGGATAAGGCCCGCGCGCTAGGTATTCGGGTGGAGACAGGGAAAGCCATTGCCAAGGTCAAGGGCGGCAAACGCGTCACGGGTGTGAGCGTGTGCGCTCAGGCGGGTCAAGGCGCGGTTCTTGAAGAGATTGCCTGCGACGCCGTAGCCATGTCCGGCGGTTGGTCTCCTGTTGTGCATCTCTGGTCCCATTGCGGTGGCAAGCTGATTTGGGATGACGCTCAAGCTCATTTCCGCCCTGATGTGGATAAAGCCCCGACGGGTGACGCAGGGGAAGCGTTTGTTGCGGCCTCGGGCGCGGCCAACGGCGCTGTGTCTTTGGGCGATGTTCTGGCCGATGCAGATACATGCGGCAAGGCGGCGGGTCAGGCGACGGGTGGCAAAGCCTCTCGGGCCAAAGCACCAAGCGTTGTTGAACCAGACCACGCCCCCATGGAGGCGGTTTGGATGATGCCGCAAGGCGCCGGGATCGAGCTGCGCATGAAATCCTGGCTTGATTTCCAGAACGATGTGAAAGTCTCTGACGTGCAGCTGGCCGCCCGCGAAGGGTTTGAAAGCGTCGAGCACGCCAAACGCTACACCACGCTCGGCATGGCCACCGATCAGGGCAAGCTGTCCAACATAAACGGTCTTGCGATCCTGTCGGATGCGTTGGGCCAACCTATTCCGCAGACCGGCACAACCACCTTCCGTCCGCCTTACACACCCATTTCCATGGCTGCCATTGCTGGCGAAGCGCGGCGAGAGCTGTTCCAGCCCGTCCGCAAAACGCCGATCCATGGCTGGAACGACGAAAACGGCGCCCATTGGGAACCCGTGGGTGCGTGGCGGCGGCCCTATACGTACCAGAAGTCCGGTGAAAGCGTTGAAGGCGCGGTCAAACGCGAGATCAAGCAGACGCGCGACAGTCTGGGCCTGCTGGATGCCTCCACGCTCGGCAAACTGATCGTCAAAGGGCCGGATGCGGGCAAGTTCCTCGATATGCTCTACACCAATATGATGAGCACGCTGAAACCGGGGCGGTGTCGGTATGGTCTGATGTGTTCTGAGAACGGCTTTCTGATGGATGACGGTGTGGTGGCGCGGCTTGATGAGGAGACGTTCCTCTGCCACACGACCACGGGCGGGGCTGATAACATTCACGCCCATATGGAAGACTGGCTGCAATGCGAATGGTGGGATTGGAAGGTCTATGTGGTCAACGCCACCGAACAATTCGCCCAGATCGCCGTGGTCGGCCCCAATGCGCGCAAGACATTGGAAAAGCTCACGAAAGATGATGTGAGCGCGGATGCCTTGCCGTTCATGGCCTTCAAAGACATCACCCTTGCGGGGATCGATGCGCGGGCCTATCGCATCTCATTCTCGGGCGAGCTGAGCTATGAGATTGCCGTGCCTGCGGGGCAGGGGCGTGTCCTTTGGGATGCGCTGTTGGAGGCGGGCGCAGAGTTTGGCGTCATGCCCTATGGCACCGAAGGACTGCATGTGATGCGCGCCGAAAAGGGCTTTATCATGATCGGGGATGAGACCGACGGCACAGTCATCCCGCAGGATCTGGAAATGGGTTGGGCCATTTCCAAGAAAAAGGACGACTACCTCGGCAAGCGGGCGCAGGAGCGCAAGAACATGGTCAGCCCGGATCGCTGGCGGCTTGTTGGGCTCGAAACGGTGGATGGGTCTGTCCTGCCGGATGGGGCCTATGCCACGGCGGAGGGCACAAATGCCAACGGGCAGCGCAATGTGCAGGGGCGTGTGACCTCGACCTACTATTCGCCCACCTTGGACAAGGGCATCGCCATGGGGCTTGTGAAACACGGGCCGGAACGGATGGGTGAAGTGCTGGAGTTTCCCAAGGTCGACGGCACCGTGGTGAAAGCCAAGATCGTGAGCCCGGTCTTCTATGATCCGGATGGGGAGAAGCAGAATGTCTGAGGCTGTGAGCGCGCTGACGGGCGCGGAATATGCGGGTTATGTCAGCGTCCGTGAGATCGGATTGCAGGGAATGGTCACGCTGCGCGGAGATCATGGGACGGCCAAGATTAAATCGGCCGTCAAAAAGGTCGCGGGGGTTGCCGTGCCGGATGTGTGGCATGTGGCGTTTGGCGGGGACAAAGGCGTTGCCTGGATGTCGCCCGATGAGGTGATGATCATGGTGCCTTATTCGGAGGCTGGTGCCACGGTGACAGCGCTTGATAAGGCGCTGAAAGAACAGCATTTTCTGGCGGTCAACGTCTCGGATGCGCGGGCGGTTTTTGAAGTCAAAGGCCCGCATGTCCGCGAAGTGATTGCCAAGCTTTCCCCGGTGGATATGGCGCGCGAAGCATTCGTCCCGGGTCAGTTTCGCCGGACGCGCATGGCGCAGGTCGCCGCGGCCTTCTGGATGATGGATGAGGAAACGGTGCGCATCATCTGTTTTCGATCCGTGGCGGACTATGTGTTTGGTGTCCTCAAGGATGCAGCAGAGCCGGGCGGCGAGGTCGGGTTTTTCGCCTAGGTCGGGATTTAGCCCGGCACTTGCCCCAAGACCGACGCTTGCCACAGGCGCATCGCTTCGGCTGTTTCGCGGACATCATGCACGCGCAACATCTGCACGCCTTGCGCCAGCCCGGCCAAAGCCACGGCGATGGATCCGGGCGCGCGGTGGCGGGCCTCGTCCGAGCCGCCAATGGTGCCAATGAACCGTTTGCGGGACGCCCCGAGCAGAATGGGGCAGCCAAGCGCGTGAAAGAGAGACAGGTTCTGCAGCAGCGTCAGATTATGTTCAAGGGTTTTGCCAAAGCCGATGCCGGGATCCACGATGATTTGGTTGCGGGCGATGCCAAGATCGGTGAGGGCGTCGACCCGCTTTGACAGGAAGTCGTAGACATCAAGGGCGACGTTGTCGTAGCGCGGGTCGTTTTGCATCACATCGGGCGTGCCTTGGGCGTGCATGACGCAGACGGGGAGGCCTGCGTCGGCGCAGAAGGGGGCGAGGTCTGCATCGAAGGTGAAACCGGCCACGTCGTTGACAAGGTTCGCGCCTGCCTCGGCGGCTGCGCGGGCGACCGGGGCCTTGCGGGTGTCGATGGAGATGGGGGCGTCTGTTGCCGCGCGAAGGGCCTCGATCACGGGGGCGGTGCGGCGGATTTCTTCGTTTATCTGCACGTCTTCTGCACCGGGGCGCGTGGATTCGCCGCCGATGTCGATGATAGTTGAGCCTTCGCGGATCATGGTCAGGGCGCGGGCGACGGCGTCCGTGAGAGCGAAATGGTCGCCACCATCTGAGAAGCTGTCCGGGGTAACGTTGAGGATGCCCATGAGGGTGGGGGCGTTGAAATCCAGCCCGGCGATGGGCGGGCGCGGAGCCGTGAGGCGGGTCAGGACCTCAGATGGGAGGTCTGAGGCGCGGATCAGTTCGGACCCGCGGTCGCGGTTGAGGCACTCTACGCGGTCAAACCAGCACCAAGCGCCTGCAAGGCTGTGGGCGTCTGCAGGGCGTGTGCGGTCTGTTTGAGGGATCGGTCGGTAATAGGGCATGGGGGCTGCTCGTCCCTCCCTTCGGTCGAGTCTCGCCGCTGCTCAGAGGCCTGCGCGGTCGATAGCCTGGATGAGGACGGGAACGGTGGTGTCGCCTGAGGGCGCGGCACCGATGAGGGTGAGGTCGGAGGCCTCGACGAAGCCGGCAAACCAGGTGGTGAGTGCCACGGGATCATCCGGCCCTGTTGTGGGCCCATCCACCGCGTCGAGCACGATCTTGGACGGGGCCCACACGCTGATCTGTCCGTTCTTCATGGCCCAGTCGAGCTCTGTCCTTGTGCCCACCACGACACAGCGGTCATCGCGCCCGGCGAGCACCCATGCGTTTTGCTCCAGCGCCAAAAGGTCCACCCGGCGTTGCGTCATCTTGTGCCCTGTCTGCGGGGCATGGGTTTCGGCGTGCCCCACACAGAGGATTACGGGTTCGGCGCGGGCCTCCAACTGGTCCAACCAGCCCCGCAGGTTGGGGGAGGTTACGGCCGGGTTGGTGAGGTAGACCACATGGGGGTGGGGCACGGTATCGGCTTGCGGCGTCTTGCCCGCCACATCATCTACGGAACGCACAATTTCCACGCCCAACGCGCCCGGTCCGCGATCAAGCTTTTCGATGCGCACGAAGGTGCGGATGGCTTGCGGCTCCCACAGGATGCGTTCGGCCACGCGCTCTGCGAGGGTTTCCAAGAGGTTCAGGCGTTCCTCGGACAAAGCGGCCTCAATCGCTTCGGTCACTTTGTCGTAGCTGAGGATCCGGTCGACATCATCGTCGATCACCTCCGTCAGCGGGCGCACTTCGACCACCACGTTAAAGCAGATCCTTTGTGTGGTCCCACGCTCAGCCTGAAAGGCGCCGATTTCAACCTCGACGGTATGGTCACGCACGGAAATGCGATCCAGCGGGCCATCCGGTGCTGTGGCCTGAGAACGCCCGGCGGGATGCTCAAAGGCAAGGCGGATTTCATTGGTCATAAGGCAGGTCCGCTTCTTGTTCAATTTGGACGATCTACCACGGCAGACCAGCAATGCAAAACCAGCTTTTATCGACGTTAGAGGAAAGGACGGTAAAGCGGTTCAAAGCAAAAGGGCCCCGATCTGATCGAGGCCCTTTGTCTGTTTTTGCAGGGGTCAGCGCTTCGGAGCGAGATCCTCATGCCATTCCTTGACGGTCGGATACTCTCCATGCGGGCGATCCCAGTCCTCCTGCTTGGGCAGGATTTCGAACGTGTGCTCCGGCGGCGGGGAGGGCAGGGTCCACTCCAGCGTGTCGGCATACTCGTTCCACGGGTTCGCTTCGGTGCATCGTGCGCCGCGGAAGACCGAGTAGATGATCACCGCGAAGAAGAAGATGAACGAGGCAAAAGACAGGAACGCGCCAATCGAGGACCACCAGTTCCAAAGCGCGAAGGCTTCGGGGTAGTCAATGTAGCGGCGTGGCATACCCTGACGGCCCAAGAAGTGCTGTGGGAAGAAGGTCAGGTTGGCACCGATGAACATCGCCCAGAAGTGTAGCTTACCCGCCCATTCAGGGTACATGCGGCCCGTCATCTTGGGGAAGTAGAAATACACCCCGGCAAAGATCGCAAACACCGCGCCGAGGCTCATCACGTAGTGGAAATGCGCCACCACGTAGTAGGTGTCATGATAGGCCCGGTCGATGCCCGCCTGTGACAGGACAACCCCGGTGACCCCACCCACGGTGAAGAGGAAGAGGAAGCCAAAGGCCCAGAGCATCGGTGTTTTGAACTCAATCGAGCCGCCCCACATCGTGGCGATCCAGCTGAACACTTTCACGCCTGTCGGCACCGCGATGACCATGGTGGCCAGCATAAAGTAGCTCTGCTGCGTAAGCGACATACCCACCGTGTACATGTGGTGCGCCCAGACGACGAAGCCCAGGAAGCCAATGGCGATCAGGGCCCAGACCATGGGCAGATAGCCAAAGACCGGCTTGCGCGAGAAGGTCGCGATCACGTGGCTGATGATGCCAAAGCCGGGCAGGATGATGATGTACACTTCTGGGTGGCCAAAGAACCACAGAATGTGCTGATAGAGGATCGGATCCCCACCGCCTGCCGGATCAAAGAATGTTGTGCCAAAGTTCCGGTCGGTCAGCAGCATCGTGATGGCCCCGGCCAGCACCGGAAGGGCCAGCAGGATAAGCCAAGCTGTGACGAAGATCGACCAGGAAAACAGCGGCACTTTGAAGAGTGTCATGCCCGGTGCGCGCATGTTCAGGAAGGTCGTGATCATGTTGATCGCGCCGAGGATCGAGCTCGCGCCAGAGACGTGCACCGCAAAGATCGCCAGGTCCATGGACATCCCCGCCTCAGTCGTCGAAAGCGGTGGATACAGGACCCAACCAACCCCAGACCCCAGCTGACCGTTGCCGCCCGGAGACAGCAAAGAGGCCACGCCGAGGGAAGTGCCCGTGACGTAGAGCCAGAAACTCAGGTTGTTCATGCGCGGGAATGCCATGTCCGGCGCGCCGATCTGCAGCGGCATAAAGTAGTTGCCAAAGCCCCCAAAGAGCGCCGGGATCACCACGAAGAACATCATGAGGACACCGTGATAAGTGATCATGACATTCCACAGATGCCCGTTTGGCGTACAAGTCGCCTCAGAGGCGATGAACCGCGCCCCTTCGAGGCACATGTATTGCACCCCGGGTTCCATCAGCTCCAACCGCATGTAAACGGTGAAGAGGACTGCGATCAGGCCAACGAAGGCTGATACGATCAGATAGAGGATCCCGATATCTTTGTGGTTGGTCGACATGAACCAGCGGGTAAAAAACCCCCGCGTGTCTTCATGTCCGTGGCCGTGTACGGCGGCGTCTGCCATTGGCTGTCTCCCGTTTTGGGTAATTGGCGCGGCCCGAGCATTGTTGCTTGGTTGAATGGCACTCTAAAAGCGCGGCATGGTCGGAGCAATGCGACAATACGCGTTTTGAGCACCTTATTGTCGCACCCCCTTGCGCCGGCGGACAGGTTTTTCGCAAGGCTAGGTGGGGGCAGAACGCGTGCTCTTGGTCACTGCAAGGTTTTGAAAACCAACGGAAAGGTTTTCTTGAGCGCCGTGTCGACATCGCCCATATCCACCGGCAGTCCAAGATCAACAAGCGATGTCACACCGTGCTCTGCAATCCCGCAGGGCACAATCCCCGAGAAGTGGTCTAGATCGGGTTCCACATTGATCGACAACCCGTGGAAACTCACCCATTTGCGCATCTTGATGCCGATGGCCGCGATCTTGTCTTCCGCTGGCGCGCCGGTGGCTGTGCGCGGTTTGTCATCGCGGGTCACCCAGACGCCAACGCGGCCGGGGCGCACTTCGCCAGCCACGTTGAACTGATCGAGTGTGGAAATCAGCCAGGTCTCTAACTGTTCGACAAACCGGCGTACATCGTGACCACGCTGGCCCACATTGAGCATAACATAGACCACGCGCTGTCCTGGTCCGTGATAAGTATATTGCCCGCCGCGGCGGGTCGGAAACACCGGAAAGCGGTCCGGGTCCAACAGGTCGGCGGGATTTGCAGCGCTGCCGGCGGTATAGAGGGCCGGGTGCTCAACCAGCCAAATCGCCTCATCTGCCGTGCCTTGCGCAATCGCATCCGCGCGGGCTTCCATCTCACGGCACGCCTCCTGGTAAGGCGTCAGTCCCGGTGATGTGATCCAGCTGACCATGGAGAGGTGAGTCCCGCGATAAAAAAGTGGCAACGATTCGTCCCTATTCCCAAAAAACCCGGCAAGCGCTTCATTGCAAAGTAAAAATTTGAGGGGTTTTCCCTTGCCCTTACAACCCTGACCCGTGTTAGGCTCCGTTTCAGCATCAACGGATGCTCGCTTAACTTGAGGATAGAGAAAATGCCTTTGAAGCAGCTTACCGCGGTCGCGTTGGCCGCGTCGGTAATGGCCATCCCGGCCGAGACCGTAAAAGCAGATGAATTTGTGGGCGGCCTAGTCGGCGGCCTGATCGGCGGCGCCGTGGGTGCCGGTATCGTCAACCACCAGAACAATCAGCGTCAGCGCACCACGACCACGCGCACGCGGACCGTCTATGTGAACCCGCAGGCGTCCGCACAGCGCGCCGAAAACCGCCAGGTGCAGACATCGCTGAATTACTTCGGCTTTCCGGCTGGCGTGGCAGATGGGGCTTTGGGCCCGCGCTCACGCTCGGCCATTTCCGCCTATCAGGTTTACATGGGCTTCCCGGCGACGGGCCGTCTGAACGACTATGAAAAGAACCTGTTGATCGGTGCCTATAGCCGTGCTGTCGCCGGTGGCTCTGATGTGGCCTCGGCCATTGCCAAGTCACCCGATGGCGTCCGCGCAGTTCTGAAGCTGCAGCGCGACGGGACTGTGACGCCCACGCGCAGCGCTGGCTATGCAGGGCTGCCGCTTGAGGTCAGCCAGGCCGTGGACGAAGTGGCCAACAGCTCTGATCCGACGGCAGAGCAGCTTTTGCAGCGCTCGGGCTTTATCCAACTGGCCGAGTTGAATGGCGACGGCAGCACGGATTACATCATCGATACCGGCCTTGCGGGCTCCAGCTTCTGGTGCAACGCAAACGCCTGTAAGACGATGGTCTTTGCTTCGACACCCAACGGGTACCGCCGCAACGATCTGTTGATGCACTCACCGACAGCCGCCAGCTTTGACTGTATCGGTGGCACTTGCCAGGTGAAGGCGCAGCCGCAGACGCAGCTGGCCTCGACCCAACCGGCGCAAGGCTCCGTGCCGACGTTCCAAACACAGCCCAAGCCAGCAACCACGACAGCGGGTCTGCCGGTCTTCAACACGGCCCCGAAGCAAAAGTCGCTTGCGAGCTTCTGTTCCAAGGTCAACCTGCTGACCAGCTCCAACGGTGGTTTCACGACCGTGTCCACCATGTCGGACCCCAGCTTTACGCTCTCTGAGCAGTTCTGCCTGGCGCGGACCTATGCCATGGCCTCGGGCGAAGAGCTGATGTCGACCGTGCAGGGCGCAACCCCGCAGCAGATCGAAGCACAATGTGATCAATTCGGCGGATTGCTGACCGCGCAGATTGCATCGCTGGGTGCCAAGCCCGCGGCGGCCGTGCTCAACGACGTGAACGGTGTGATCCTGAACTCCGGCATGTCGGCGGACCAGCTGCGCACCACATCGCAGATTTGCATGGCCAGCGGGTACAAGACCGACAACATGCAGACCGCTCTGGCCGGTGCGCTGCTGCTGACCGCCCTTGGCGATCGCCCGGTGGCGGAATTGGTGGGTCACCACCTGCAGGGTGGCTTTGGCGCGGTGGAAAGCGATGATCTGGCGATCAACTGGTACGAGACCGCGCTTGGCGCGCTCGACAGTGGCTCTGCCCCGGTCTTTGCCCCCGATCAGGTGGATCGCATCGATGTGCTGCGTCAGGCAACGCTGAAGCTCTCTGGTGTGGACACGGCCACGACAGTGCCGACATCCGCTCAGAGCGGCAAGAAGCTACCGGTGTTCAGCCTCGGCGATTGATCTCAGCACGAGAGTGACATTTGAAACGCGGCGGGACCTCTCGCCGCGTTTCTCGTTTTACCGGGCGGGGCTTTGATTTTACCTCTTCACATCGCATAGCCGATTGCGTAGAAGCGCCCCACTTACCAGACCACGTGCGGTCGTGGCGGAATTGGTAGACGCGCAGCGTTGAGGTCGCTGTGGGGTAACACCCGTGGAAGTTCGAGTCTTCTCGACCGCACCATGTACATTAATAAGTTATTGTTTTTATTTTAAAAATTAAATAAATACGTTTTCTTTACCACGTTTTTTACCACACGCATACATTAAGTGACACGCTTCAAGTAGTTTGACTAGCAAAGCGTGAACGCAGAACAGGTAAAGAAGTTAACTCAAGTAAAAATAGCTAGTAAGCGAGCTGAATGTTCAGGCATTTCGCTTTTTTACACTCACAAGATGAAAAACAAAGACAAGAAGCTGTGGTAATTAAAGATAGTATTTACTCTGCGTGACCAAACAATACTCTAATTCCAAACATTGAACGGTTTTGAAAATGCAGGCTGTTGTCAATATCTCGTTCAATTTTACAGGCGCTGATTTCGGTGACAATAGGCGACAGGAACTACTCTACCATCTATCTGTGCTCGCTGGCTGCGATTTAGAAACAATAAGTATTGTTGGATTTACCAAAGGGTGCTGGGACCTTGCACTTAAAATTGGCAATCGGGAAGCGCATGAATTGATGGAGGCACTTAAAGCTGATGGTGAAGCAACTATCACACTAACTAAGGAACAAGTGCACAGTTTAAAGGAGGTTCGAAAAGAGTTTGACTTGGCCTCCTTTCGCATGATGAAGCCCAAACCACGAAAGGCAGAAAGTTTGAGTGTCAAACCTGGAAAATTATTCTTTATTCATGGGTGGACAGGCGGAGAGGAGACGTTCGAAAGGTTTCCAGAATACATTCAGGAGATCACTGGGTGCACACCCGTACCTTACCATTATCCATCAAACCTAACTCGACACTCTTCTCCGATTTCCTTTGTTGCGCGAAACTTTGATACTTTCATTGCAAACACTCTTTACGATGACCCTCAAGAGTTTGGTATAATTGCGCACAGTATGGGAGGCGTCGTTACGAGGACGATGCTTTCAGGGTCCGTTTGGCGGCGAAATCAGTTTCGACACCTTCTAAAAACGGTTGTCTTCATCGCTTCACCACAGTCGGGAACTTGGTGGGCAAACTTTGCTCGGTATGTGCCGGGTTCTGCATTTCGGCAATCGCAAGAGTTGAGGCCGGGTTCGCCATTTCTTTCTGAAGTCTCTTCGAATTGGAACCAGTGGATACAAGACGAATGCGATTGTGTCGACAATGTAAAATCGGTTCTTACTGACACAGATCAGGTTGTGCCGGTAACAAGTTCTGTTGGCTCAGATGGCAGTCCAGTTGTCATTCTAGGGCGATCGCACAAGAACATTGTCAAGCCAAAGTCTAAAGAAGATGAGGTCGTTAAGTCAGTTTCTCGGTTCATTCTTGATGCTGGAATGGGAAAGCGAAATGAGTGATTATTTGTGATTGGGAGATTTCCTAAAGCTGATCACTCAAAACAATTAAGAGGCACTGAACTGCGGCTTTTTTTTTGAGTCGATTTTAGCAGCTGAAGCATCGCGATCTGATCCAACCTCCTTTGAAACCCCCTTCGTTCAATCCAGACCACGTCACTTGTGTTGGTCAGCAGTCCCATGCTTTTTAACCCAAAAGTGTTGTCGAAGCAGGTTTGACAAGGGACTTGCCATACGGGCTCGAGGCCGTAGGCGAAAGCTTGGATGAAACTCGCTCTTTCATTTCCCCGAAAGTAAAGACACGTGAGTATTGGGCTGCGGTACGCGTTTTCGCTTTGGAAGACTGAATTTGACAACACCTGAGAGCCGAGGCGCTCTTGACGTACGTGGCGACGAATTATCGCTTGAAGTACCAGCACGAGATGCTTGTGACGATCCGGTTACTCTGGTCGACAGCATGTCGTCTTGGAGAAATCGCAGGGTTGGTGCTCCAGGACATTTCGGATCGGCGTCGAGTTGGAAAATCGCTGGGCAATTTAAATCTAGAGTGGCCTTGGTCGCCTTCACAGGCCGCCCATTGCTGCCGTTGGCTATCTATTTATCATGTTGCTTTGCGGAACACGGAGTGCCTTGGT
>JBCCDT010000022.1:0-39321 GCA_039030635.1 Pseudomonadota bacterium | reverse complement strand
CCGCCATTTTCGCCTGTCTCGCCCTCTCGCTCGGGGCGTGCACATCCCTCACCCCCGCCGGTCTTGTGGCCGCCAGCCGCCTTGATCCATTGACCACGCCCCCGGCCGCGATTGCCGTGGCGGTCGGCGTGCCGAAGACTGTAAAACTCACCGATGGCGATGCAGAATTTGCCCTCTCTTTCGTGCCAGAAGACACCCGCCACGCGACGGTTTCAGAGACGGTTTCCCTGCAAGTCAGACCGAGCACAGACGGGAGACCCGAACCGAACTCAGCGACAGAAACCGTCTACATCGCCGGGTTTTCCGAGACGGATGCACAACGGGTCGCGGCGGCTCAAGCGAAGATTAAAGCCATGAAAAACAGTGGTGTAGATGGCGAAGGCACGCTCAGTATCGGCGTGGTTGGCGGCTGTACAAAAGCGCCGCTGGTCTCTCTTCCTGTCAGCACTTGGTTGCGCACAGACCCCGACCGCGCCTTCGTTCGCCTAACGCGCACACAAGACATGCTGGTCACCTTGCCCGCGGAAGAGGCCGCTGCGTTCAGGGCCGGTTTCAAACCTTGCGACTAGGGTGCGCTTATCCGTGTCGCAGCAGCGCGTCATGCACCAGCGTGTGAAAATGATGCACGGCATGTTCGCTTTCTGAACTGCGCTCAGCATCGATCATGTAGCGGCCTTGGTCGTAGCCGAAGGACTTGAGCCCCTGCTGCACTGTGATGTTGAGCGCGACATCCTCCGGCCCCAACCCGCCATTCATCCAGTCTTTGCAGGCTGCCGTGATCTTTGTCTCCGGCCGGTTAGGCGAATAGTAGCCAAAGCGCACAAATGTTTCCTCCGGTCCCCGAGGGATGATCAGGAATGTTGAGATCAGATCCGTGTAAGGCACCGTGTAAAGACAGGTCGCCGGGAAAAGCCACCAGTTCATGTAGGTTTCTGTTTGATAGGGTTCATCATTGAGGGGCACGCCAAACATGTGGTCTAACCCCTCCCGCGTCGGGCCTCCCAACGTCCACCAGTTGCCGCGACAGATGGGCAGGTCTTTTTCAAAGTCCAGAAAGTCCGCCAGTTCCTTGTGACACGGGCCCGATAGCATCACGTGGTAGGATTCGATCGCATTGTCGACGACCACTTTCCAATTGGCCGGGATGATCAGATCCTCTTCACTGTCGAGCCGCATGTCAGACATATCTGGGCAGAGATCCAGGAGGAACGCCTCCGCCCCCGGAAAAAGCGTGTGCATGTCTTCGGCGTCTTGGTCGAGATTGACATAGGCAAACCCCGCAAATTCCTGCACACGCACGGGACGCAGGCCGAACTGAGACGCATCAAACCCGCTCAACCGCTCTGTTCTGGGCGCACCGCGCAAATCACCCCCCAACCCGTAAATCCACGCGTGATAGGCGCATTTGAACGCCCGCACAGATCCACGCCGTTCGGTGACAAGACGGTTGCCGCGATGCTGGCACACGTTGTGAAACGCGCGCAGCACGCCGTCCTTGCCGCGCACGACAATCACGCTTTGCTCAAAGATGTCGACGGTGATGAACTGACCGGGTGTTGCGACCTCATTCACATGACCTGCAAGATGCCACGCCCGGTAGAAAATCGCTTGTTTCTCGGCCTCATAGATCGCCGGATCGTAGAAAAAGCGCGACGGCAGGGTATAGGCCGCTTCCAGTTCGCGGCGCGGCCAGTCAAAGCGTGTTTCGGTCATTCTGGCCTTCCTCGCGGGTGGGTCATGCGGCGCAGTTTATGGGGAATGTCCTTTGGGTCAAGAAAGCCCGCGCAATTGGGGAAATCTGCGCTACACTGCTGGCGACATTGCGTAAAAGGAGATTTCCGATGATCAATCGTCGCCTCGCGCTGGCCGGGTTGGCCGCAACCTTGGGCACCGCAGCTTCTGCCCAGAATTCAACAGTTTACCGTGTGGGTGGGCTTTATACGGCCTATGGAATGAACGCGGATGGCTCCAAGTATAACGGTCAGGTGCAGATCTCTCAGGCCGGTGGCAATATCGAGATGTATTGGAATGTAGGTGGTCAGCAATATGCGGGCCGGGGCGTGCTTCAGGGCTCTGTCATGACGATCGATTGGGGGGCGTCTACGCCGGTGATTTACGTCGTCGTGGGCAATGAGCTGCACGGCACTTGGGATGGTGGCAAGGCGTTGGAGCGTTTGGTCCGTCAGTGATGTGATGGTGGGGTAAAACTCCACCCTACGGGCGATGGCGCAGGCGGCTCAGGATATCCCGAGCCGCTTGTGTGGGGGTGATATGACCACCAGCCACATCAGCACCAATTCGTGTCATCTCAGCGCGCATTTCGGGGTTTTGCAGCTCTGCCAAAAGCCCCTCTCTCACTTCTTGTTCGAACCAATATTGCGCTTGTGCGGCGCGACGACCGGTGAAATGCCCCGCCTCGCGGCGCCACTCCACCAGCGATGTCATCTCACCCCATGCCTCGGCCAGGCCGTTTTCCTGCAAGGCCGACACCATCATCGCCTTGGGGAAGCCATCGGGGTCTTGCGGGCGTTTGCGCAAAAGCCGCAGCGCGCCTGTGTAATCCGAACAGGTGCGCGTCGCGGCGGGTTTGAGATCTCCATCGGCTTTGTTGATGAGAATCATATCCGCCATTTCCATGATCCCGCGCTTCACGCCCTGAAGCTCATCCCCACCAGCCGGGGCCAGAAGCAGAATGAAAAGATCGGACATTTCCGCCACAACCGTCTCGGACTGGCCCACGCCCACCGTTTCGATCAGGACAACATCAAACCCCGCCGCCTCACAGACCGTCACCGCCTCGCGCGTGCGGCGGGCAACGCCGCCCAGATGGGACTGACTGGGAGAGGGTCGGATAAAGGCCAACGGGTCACGGCTCAACCGGTCCATCCGGGTCTTATCGCCCAGAATAGACCCGCCAGATCGGGCACTTGAGGGGTCTACCGCCAGAACGGCAACGCGCAGCCCTTGGGCGGTCAGCATGGTGCCAAAGCTTTCGATGAAGGTGGATTTGCCCACGCCCGGTGTGCCGGAAAGACCGACGCGAACGGCCTCCCCCTGCCCTTGCAAACTGGCGATCAACTCTGCGGTTTGTGCCTGATGATCGGCCCGCCCGCTTTCGACCAAGGTGATTGCGCGGGCCAAAGCACGACGCTCCCCCTTGATAATTTTGTCGCGAAGCTGTGCAATGTCCATGATAGCGGCTCAGGGTTCGTCTGGCGGCCCTTGTGCCCCGTCTGACGTGACCTGTCCAGAGGCCGCAAGGGGGAAGGGACACGCGACCCGTGGGACATATGATGAAACGCCTGTGGCTGGCCGGCTTAATGGTCTGCTGTGCGCTGCAGGCCCAAGCGGAACAATCCAGCATGAGCTTTGACGTGCGCCTTCTGGGCGCGCGCGTGGGCATTTTCAGCATCGCCGCGAATGAGACCAGCGGCGGGTATTCAGCGCGGTCGAAATTCACCACGGTGGGTTTGGTCGGTGCGCTGAAACGCATGGAGGCGGATGTCACCGTGCAAGGCCGTGTGGCGGGCGGGCGGATGCAACCCGTCAACTACAACGAGGCGATTGATGATGGCACTCGGGTGACCGATGTGGTGGTCAAGTTCGCCCCCGGTCTGCCACGGCTTGTCTCTGGCAATGTCGGCAGCAAGGCCCCGCCAGCGACGGGCTCTGCCTTGGCCGGTGCATTGGATCCGCTGACGGGCGTCTATGTCTTGCTCAAGGATCAGCAACCCGCCGATGTGACCTGCAAGTTCAGCGCCAATATCTATGACGGGCACAGGCTGGCCCGGATTGATCTGACCCGCGCCGAACAGCGTGGAGATGGCACGACCTGTCATGGCACCTACCGGCGCGTCTCAGGCTATTCCAACAGCGAAAGCCGCAGCAAGGTTGTACCGCTGGCGATTGACTATGTCCCCCATCAAGGCAATTTGCGCGCGCAACAGGTGCGGGTCGAAACACGCTACGGACCGGCGGTGGTCAAGCGGCGGTGACCGCGCCTTGAGCCTTCCTGTCGAAACCGCAATCCCCGGGCTTTTGGACGCGCTGCGGCGGACAAAACGCGCTGTGTTGCAAGCGCCGCCCGGGGCAGGCAAAACCACCCTTGTCCCACTGGCCATGCTGCGTGCTGGCCTTTGCGCAGGTCGCATCCTAATGCTGGAACCCCGCCGTCTCGCAGCGCGTGCAGCGGCAGAGC
This sequence comes from Pseudomonadota bacterium, assembly GCA_039030635.1. Classification (GTDB taxonomy): domain Bacteria; phylum Pseudomonadota; class Alphaproteobacteria; order Rhodobacterales; family Rhodobacteraceae; genus Roseovarius. The sequence continues at coordinate 35,123 of JBCCDT010000022.1, read as the reverse complement.
GCATGGCGCATACCTTGGGCGAGGCTGTGGGCGACACCGTGGGCTACCGCATCCGCGGTGAGGTCAAATCCTCCAAATCCACGCGAATTGAGGTGGTGACCGAGGGCATCCTCACCCGCATGATCCAAAGCGATCCAGAGCTGTCGGGCATCGGCGCGGTGATCTTTGATGAGTTCCACGAACGCTCTCTCAATGCCGATTTGGGCCTGGCGCTGTGCCTGGAGATCGCGGGCGCGCTGCGCGAGGATCTGATGCTTTTGGCGATGTCCGCGACGCTGGACGCGGGCCCGGTGGCCGCGCTGATGCAAGCCCCGGTTATCACTGCAGAGGGTCGCAGTTTCCCGGTGGAGATCCGCCATCTCGACCGCCCGCTGCGCAAAGACACCCGCTTTGACGCCTCGGTCGCAGATCTGGTTCAGCAGGCGTTGGGCGAGACGGCAGGCGGTGTTCTCGTGTTCTTGCCCGGCGAAGGAGAGATCCGCCGCGTCGCCAACCGATTGAGCGGATCATTGCCGCCCCAGACGCAGCTCTTTCCGCTTTATGGCGCGCTTCCGTTCAAGGACCAACGCGCCGCCATCACGCCGCTCAAGACCGGGCGCAAACTGGTTCTGGCCACCTCGATCGCGGAGACATCGCTGACCATCGAAGATATCCGCGTGGTCGTCGATGCAGGCCGCGCAAGACGGTCCCGGTTCGATCCCAGCTCTGGCATGGCCCGGCTGGTCACCGAACCCGTGACGCGGGCAGAGGCAGAGCAGCGGACCGGCCGGGCGGGTCGTGTCGCCGAAGGCATGTGTTATCGCCTTTGGACCCGTGGGCAAGAAGGCGCATTGGCAGCCTACCCTCCGGCTGAAATTGAGGCGGCAGATCTGGCGGCGTTTGCGCTTGAACTGGCCCTCTGGGGCGCGAGCCCGGCGGAACTGCCCCTGCTCACACCGCCCAACTCAGGCAGTTTTGCCGAGGCGCAGGCACTGTTGCGTTTGCTGGGGGCTTTGGACACTGAGGGGCGGATCACCGACCATGGCAAAACGCTTGCCAAGCTTCCGGTGCATCCACGTCTCGCGCATATGCTGGCCACGGCAGGCCCCAAAGCCGCCAAACTGGCCGCGCTTTTGTCCGATCGGGATCCCCTTCGGAACGCGGACGTGGACATCACACTGCGCCTGCGCGCCTTGCAAAATGACAAAAGCCCCGCACTGAGCCGCATCCGCGACGAGGCCAAACGACTGGCGCGGCTGGCAGGCGGGCTCTGCGCCCGAGACATCAGCACCGCAGGCATGGCCGCCCTTGCCTATCCTGACCGCATCGGTTTGCGCCGCAAAGGGGTCGCCCCGCGCCATGTGTTGTCCGGCGGCAAGGGGGCGGTGCTGCCCGAAGGCGACCCGATGGGGCAGGCTCGCTTGATCGTGGCCACCGATCTTGACGGGGATCGGCGGGAGGCTCGCGTGCGACAGGCAATCCAGATGGAAGAGGCTGAACTGCGCGCGCTGTTTGGCGATCAAATCGTCTGGCAAGACATCTGCCATTGGGACAAACGCGAACGCCGGGTGATGGCGCGTCGACAAGAGATGTTCGGCGCGCTGATTTTGGAAGATCGGCTTTGGAAAGAGGCCCCCAAAGAGGCCGTCGCCCGCGCCATGCTCGACGGTGTGCGCGATCTGGGGCTGACATGGTCAAAGCCCGCGCGCCTTTTTGCCGCCCGTGTGCGCATGGCAGGCGAGGATCTTCCCCGCATGGACGAGGCCGCGCTTCTGGAGCAGCTTGAGGATTGGCTTCTGCCCTACATTGCGGGCATCAAAACGGCCGAGGATTGGAAAGCGTTCAACATCCTCGATCCTCTGCGTGCGCGGCTCAGTTGGGAGGAGATGGCCCGCCTTGATCACGTGGCGCCGGCCCATTTCACCACGCCGTTGGGCCGCAGCATCGCCATCGACTATTCCGGCGACACCCCCGAAATTCAGCTGCGGTTGCAGGAAATGTTCGGTCAGACCACGCACCCGATGATCGGCGCGACACCCTTGCGCATCACGCTTTTGTCCCCCGCTGGACGACCGTTGCAAACCACGCAGGATCTGCCCGGGTTTTGGGCCAGTTCCTATTCCGATGTGCGCAAGGACATGCGCGGACGCTACCCCAAACATCCTTGGCCCGAAGATCCAACCGTCGCGGACCCGACTTTGCGCGTCAAACGCAGGGGCTAGCCCCGCCGCCCGCGCCGCCGCTTGAGCCGGTCATGCGCTGCACGCGTGCCATCATGGAACGTGCCAAACCACTGATCCCAGGGCATCTCCAGATTGCCATAGTTCACCTCGAAATACCGGTGATGCATCTGGTGATGAAATGTTCCAAGCGAGAGGCTTTTTTTGTCTTTCACCAGCAGGTTTTCAAACCCGGTGTGAGAGGTCGCCGCCGTCAGCGCCTGATGCTGCATATGAAACAGCACATGCACAATGCCGCCTGGCACCACGAGGTGAATGAGGATCGAGCTGAAAAACAGCACATGTTCGACGGGGTGCATCGACAGCCCCGACCACGGGCCGACATTAATATTGCGGTGATGCAGGCTGTGCGCGATGCGGTATAGCGGCCCCCAATGGAGCGCGCGGTGGATCCAATAAAAGTGGAACGAAATCCACACTGGGGTGAGCAAGAAAACCGCGATGAACCAAACAGGATTGTCCGACCAGATCAGCACCGGCGCATAGCCATTCCCCATGGCCCAGAAAAGCAGCACCTCGAAGGCGGTCCAAACGCCCACGCCACTCGACAGCGTCCAGAACGCATTGTCCCGCACCTGTCCGCCAAAGGTGAATTGCTTGCCCTCATGGGCCAGATCACGCGGATCGTATTTGAGCGTCTTGCCCTGCCGCTTGGCCCCGTGAAAAAACCAATGCAACCCGCCCGCTACGAGGATCATCAGCCCCATATTGCGCAGCCAGATCAGCGCGATCCAATCCAAAGAGAGCGTCTTGGTCGTCTCAAGTGAGGGTTGCAAAAACGCCCAGCAGACCAAAGCGATCACGATCAGGATAGAGTTCTCCGCCATGCGGAACCACCGCGCCGCGATCCAGCTTACCATGCGGGCGGGATTAGGCGGCCAGGAAAAAAACGGTGAGACTTGGATCGGCACTTGCGGCACATGGTGCCAACCGGGCAGCGTATCTTCTGGCTCACTCATGTCTGACATCACGTCCCTCGTTTCATCTTTCCAAAAATACTCCCGCCGGAGGCATGAAATCCAACTGCCTCAGTCCCACCAAGGCCCATGATGCTTGCCGTCTTCGTCCAAACGTTCAAACCCGTGATGACCAAAGAAATCACGCTGCGCCTGAATGACGGTCGCTGTACCTGTGCCTTGGCGTAAACTGTCCATGAATTGCAGTGCGGAGGCCAGAACCGGCACAGCGTGACCGGCGGCCACCGCCTCAGCCACGGTTTTGCGCAACGCTGTGAGGCAGCGTGTCAGACGTTCCGAAAAAACCGGTGACAGGATCAGCTCCCCATGCGGCAACTCTCCTCGGAAGGCCTCGGAGATATCATCCAGAAGCGCCGAACGAATGATGCAACCCGCGCGCCAAATCTCGGCCACGCGGGCATGATCCAAAGACCAATCATAAAGATCGGAGGCGGCCGCCAGAATGCGAAACCCCTGAGCATAGCCCAGAATGCGCGCGGCCATCATCGCGTCCGCCAGCGTGCCATCATCCAGATCAAGTTTGCCTCGTTCGCCGCCAAAGCGGGCCTCCACGGCAAGGCGGGTGTTTTTCTCAGATGACCAGCTGCGCGCGCCGACGGCTGCCTCGATCATGTTGGCGGCCTGACCCATGCGCACGGCCTCGACCACGGTCCAGCGGCCCGTGCCTTTCTGGCCGGCAGCGTCCTTGATGACATCGACCATGGGTTGGCCGGTTTTGGGGTCGTCATAGGTCAGAACCTTGCCTGTGATCTCCACCAGGTAAGATTTGAGCGGACCTGAATCCCAGTCGGTAAAAAGCGCGCCGATCTCTTTGGGGGCCCAGTCCGCGCCCTCGCGCAGAAGGCTGTAAATCTCCGCCAGCATTTGCATGTCAGCGTATTCGATCCCGTTATGCACCGTTTTGACGAAATGCCCGGCCCCGTCAGGGCCAAGGTGATCGACGCAGGGATCGCCCTCATGGGTGGCCGCTATGGCGCGCAGGATAGGGCGCAGCTGTTGCCAGCTGTGATCAGACCCGCCCACCATCATGGACGGACCGTGGCGCGCCCCGCTTTCGCCGCCTGACACGCCCATACCAACGAAATGCAAATCTTGCTCGGCCAGGCGCGCGGTGCGGGCACGGGTCAGATGGAAATCGGCATTGCCCCCGTCGATGATCGTGTCGCCCGGCTCCAAGAGCGGGCAGATGGCGTCGATCATGAGGTCCATAGGCTTGCCCGATGGGATCATGAATAGAATGACGCGCGGGGTTTTGAGACCGGCGACAAATTCCTCAAGCGTGTCATGCGCCGTGAGGTTGCGTGTCAGGTCGCCCGCCTCGGCCATGAAATCGGCAATCCAGTCAACCTCGCGATTGGTCACGGCCACGGTGATATCATTGTCCGCCATATTGAGCGCAAGCGCGCTGCCCATGGTGCCCAGGCCGTAAACGCCGATCTGTGATGTCATTGGATGTGTCCGTTTTCCACGTTTCTTTTCACCCTAAAGGCAATTGTGGGCAGGCGTCATCCTTCTTTTGGTGCCGCTCGTCGCTCCCTGCGGTCGCGTCTCGCTGGTGGTGGCTCTTGGGATCAAAGCCCCAGGCACCAGCGCATGACCGCTTTTTGCGCGTGAAGCCGGTTTTCAGCCTCATCGAAGATCACGGAGTGAGGCCCGTCCATCACCGCACTCGTGGCCTCTTCCTCACGATGGGCAGGCAGGCAATGCATGAACAGCGCATCCGGCTTGGCATGGCGCATCAGCTCTTCGTTCACCTGATAGGCGCGCAGCATGTTGTGGCGACGCTCCTTGGTGGATTGGCTGTCATGCATGCTGACCCAGGTGTCGGTGACCACGAGGTCCGCCCCCTCCACGGCCTTGACCGGGTCGCGTTCGATGGTCACCCGATTGCCGGCCTTGCGGGCAAGCCCCATGAACTCGTCTTCGGGATCAAGCTGAGCTGGCCCTGTGAAGGTAAAATCAAACCCAAACTTCGCACTGGCATGCAGGAAAGACGCGCAAACGTTGTTGCCATCGCCCGACCAGACCACTTTTTTGCCCGCGATCGGCCCACGATGTTCTTCATATGTCATGACATCAGCCATGATCTGGCAGGGATGTGTGCGATCGGTGAGACCGTTGATCACGGGGACATCGGCATACTCTGCCATGTCCAACAGGACGGATTCGTCAAAGGTCCGGATCATGATCAGGTCCACATAGCGGCTGAGCACGCGGGCGGTGTCGGCAATCGTCTCGCCATGGCCAAGCTGCATTTCCGCACCAGAGAGCAGCATGGTTTGACCGCCCATCTGGCGCACGCCGACGTCAAAACTCACACGTGTGCGGGTGGAGGGTTTTTCAAAAATGAGCGCGACCATGCGACCGGCGAGCGGGGTGTCATCATCGGTCGCTCCGCGTGGCCGGCCTTGGCGCGCGGTTTTCATGCTGTGCGCGTTGTCGAGGATCTGCCGCAATGCAGATTTGTCAGTTTTGTGGACGTCGAGGAAATGTGTCATGGATATAGGCCCTTTGACCGAGGTCGGATTGGGGCGCTGCCCCAAACCCCGGAGTATTTTTGGCAAGATGAAAGACTAGGCAGGCTCTGCGGCGCGCTGATTGGACACGGATGTGGCGGCTTGATCGAGGCGGGTGATGGCCTCTGCGATCTCGTCATCGGTGATGGTGAGCGGCGGCAAGAGACGGACCACGTTATCGGCGGCAGGTACCGTGGCCAACAGCGCTCCGTATCCGGCCTGCACCACATCTGCGTTGGCCGCTTTGCACTTCAACCCCAGCATCAGACCCTCACCGCGCACAGCCTCAAACACGTCAGGGTGGGCCGCGACCAGCGCCTCCAGCTTTTGGCGGAAAAGACCCGATTTGCGGTTCACCTCGGCCAGAAACGCGGCATCGGCCACGTGATCCATCACCGCATTGCCCACAGCACAGGCCAGCGGGTTGCCACCATAGGTGGACCCGTGGGTGCCCGCCGTCATGCCCGAAGCGGCGTCTTCCTTGGCCAAAACGCACCCCAAGGGGAAACCACCCCCAATGCCTTTGGCGACCATCATGATATCGGGATCGATGCCGGCCCATTCATGGGCAAACAGCTTGCCCGTCCGGCCCATGCCGCATTGGACCTCATCGAGGATGAGCAGGATGCCATGGCTGTCACAGAGATCGCGCAGACCTTTGAGGCAGGCATCTGGCATCGGGCGGATGCCGCCTTCGCCTTGCACAGGTTCCACCAGAATGGCCGCCGTGTGATCAGAAATAGCGGCAGTAAGCGCGTCATGATCGCCCCAGGGCAAATGGGTGAAACCGGGCAGAAGCGGACCGAACCCATGGGTCATTTTCTCAGATCCGGCAGCGGCGATCCCGGCGGCGGAACGGCCGTGAAACGACCCTTCAAAGGCGATGATCTCTGCGCGCTCAGGCTCGCCTTTTTCGTGCCAGTATTTGCGGGCCATTTTGACCGCCAACTCACAGCTTTCGGTGCCGGAATTGGTAAAAAAGACCGTGTCGGCAAAGGTATGCGCCACCAGCTTGTCGGCCAGCGCCTCCTGCTGAGGAATGTGATAGAGGTTCGAGGTGTGCCAGATCGCGCCCGCCTGTTCCGTGAGCGCGGCCACCAAAGCAGGGTGCGCATGCCCCAAAGCGTTGACCGCAATGCCCGCGCCAAGATCAAGAAATCGGCGACCGTCGGCCTCAATGAGCCAGCTGCCTTCGCCTTTGACGAAGGACAGAGGGGCGCGATTGTAGGTCGGCAAAACGGAAGCGATCATATCGGTCATCCTTTGAAAGAAAGCCCATTAGGTGCCAAAGGGCCATGCATGTGTCAATTGTTTAGGGGGATGTGCACACGGCACGAAAGATCAACGGCGCGTCAGGCGCGTCGGCGTCGCAATGGGTATGTTTCGCGGTTGATCATTGTTGCCACCTAGCGCGTTTCGCCGGGTCTGGGAAGAGCAAAGTTACTGGCGCAGGGACAAGATCCCGGCAAACACGATAAGCGCCATGCCCGCCAAGGTGATCCCATCAGGAATTTCCGCAAAGAAGACAGCCCCCCAGATCACGGCAAAACCCACATAGGCAAAGTCGAACACACCGACCACGGCGGGCGGACCGTTTTGATAGGCGATGGCCGCGCCCACGCTGCCAATCAGGATCGCCGCGGCCAGAAGCAGCATCGACAGCCACTCTGCCCCACCCATGCTGGACCAGGGACCGAGAAGGAACCCCGTGGATTGCCCCAAACCAAAAGTTGCGATGAATGTGGCCGCAGCCGCCCCGACAATAACAAAGGCGGCATTGAGCGCGATGGCCAGCATTGTGGGATGCGCCGCACGGCATTTGGTACGGGTCAGGATCATGGACAGCGCGTAAAGCACCGCGGACAAAAGCGGGAGCAGCGCATAGAGATTGAAATCCCCCGTACGCGGTCGAAGGATCAGCATCACACCCGCAAATCCCAAAGCGACGGCGGACCAGCCCAAGCGGCTGATGCGATCGCCGATCAGAAGCGCGGAGAAAAGGGTGATGAACAGCGGCAGTGTGTAATAGGCCGCTGCCGCCACCGCGATGTCGAGATTGGGCAGCGCCAGGTAATAGGCAATCCACATCACCACCAACATGAGGCTGCGCAGCGTGATCCAACCTGCGGCTTCAGGCCATGCGATCGCGGATGGTCTGCGCCATGCGAGATACCCAAAAAGCAATGGCAAAACGACCAAGGACCGGATGACAAAGATTTGCCACAGCGCGAAGGTGCTGCTGGTGAACTTGATCAACGCATCGCCCAGCGACAGGCCAAGCACTGAAAGCAAGACCACCGAGATGGCCAAGGGCAGATTGTCTGATCGGGGGGTGGGCATGGACGTGTGACTTTGGATTTTCGCCAAGCCTAATGGGGATTGTGCGCCCGGCCAATGCCGCTTGCGCATACCCTGCTGACAGGGCAAGGGGGGAAGATGACCTCCCGCGCGCCCAATCCGACACTCGCCGCCTTGCTCACGCTTCTGGCGGCGGCGTTTGTGGCGGGGACAACGCTGTTGGCCAAGGCGCTCGGGACGGGTGTTTTGGGGGGCATGTCACTTGGTCCTCCGATGCATCCGCTCCAGATCAGCCAAGGGCGGTTTTTGTTTGCCCTTGTGGCCATTCTTGGGGTCTTAGCCGTGGCACGTCCGGCCCTGACCCGCCCGAACCTGCCGCTTCATGCCGCGCGGTCGGCCTTGGGTTGGGGCGGGGTCACGTTGATGTTTGCCGCAGCCGCCTTCATCCCCCTCTCGGATGCCACGGCGATCAGCTTTCTCAATCCGGTCTTTGCGATGATGCTGGCAATCCCGTTGCTGGGGGAGCGGGTGGGCCCGATACGGTGGAGTGCCGCCGCCATCGCCCTTATCGGCGCGGCGGTCCTGACGCGACCCGGCGCCTCGGCGATTGAACTGGGCGCTCTCTTGGCGCTTGGCGCGGCGGTGGTGCTGGGGGCCGAAGTGATTTTGATCAAGCGGCTCGCCGGGCGGGAAAGCCCGCCGCAGATCCTTTTGGTCAACAATACAATCGGGGTTGTGATCTCTTCACTTGCGGCCAGTTTTGTTTGGCTTTGGCCGACGCCAGCGCAATGGGCCGCTTTGGCCGCAATAGGCTTTCTGATGGCCGCCGCGCAGGCGTGTTTTGTCAACGCCATGGCCCGGGCGGATGCCAGTTTCGTGGCCCCGTTTTTTTATGCCGCCTTGGTCTTTGCCGCGCTCTATGATGCGTTGATCTTTGGTGTCGTGCCGGATGTTGTGTCGATCCTGGGTGCGGTGATCATTTTGCTGGGTGCAGGGCTTTTGGCCTGGCGCGAAGGGCGGCTCAAGGAGGCCGGGTGATGTTTGCAGATTTTCTGAGGCCCATGCAGCCCGGTGAGGAAGATGCGGTGCACGCGCTTTTGATCGCGAGTTTTGACAGCGATGCAGAGGCGCGCCTGGTGCGGCACTTGCGCAAGGCGGGCGATATGGCCGGTGAGATGGTGTTGCCGATGGGCGATGAGATCATCGGCTACTACGCGCTGTCCGCCATGCGCGGGCCAAAAGGTTGGTTGGCGCTTGCCCCGGTTGCGATCCGCCCAGATCACCAAGGCCGCGGCCATGGACGGCGCATGCTGGGCCAGCTCACCGCTTGGGCCAAGGCCGCGGGGCAGTGGGTGGTGGTTTTGGGTGAGCCGGGGTTTTACACCCGCTGCGGGTTTGACCTTCACCGCGCGAGCAAGCTGACATCGGCCTACCCGATCACGCATACGTTGCTGGTCGGGCCGGGCGACACTGTGCCAAATGAAGCGCTGACCTATGCCAAGGCCTTTGACACGCTCTGATGCCCCTTCTTTTGCTCACCACCCTGACGATGATCGCCTTTGCGTCCAATTCACTGCTCAACCGCATGGCGCTCGCTGGTGGCTACATTGGCGCGGCGGAGTTCGGCTCGATCCGACTTGTTGCAGGCGCGGTCATGCTGGGGCTGTTATGCGTTGTCTTGCGCGGCGGGGTGCAATTGCGCGGCCCCGCACGGGCGACGGGTGTCTTGTCACTGCTGCTTTACATGTATGCGTTTTCCACGGCCTATGACGCGCTTGATGCGGGGCTCGGCGCGCTCATTTTGTTTGGCGTGGTTCAGATCACGATGTTCGCCGGAGGATTGCTTGCACAAGAGGTGATGCCCGTGCGGCGATGGATCGGCGCAGGCATGGCAATGGCAGGGCTGGGCTGGCTCCTCTGGCCCGGTGAGGCGGGCGCACAAGTGAGCCTGTTGCACGGTGGGTTGATGGCGGTCGCCGGGTTCGGTTGGGGGCTTTATTCACTGGCCGGGCGGCTTTCCAAAGATGCGCTTCAGGCGACAGCGGCGAATTTCATACTGGCGGCGCCTTTGGGCGTGGTGATCGGCTTTGCCCTGCCCGGGCCCGAGGTGGCGATTGCTGCGCCGGGCGTGTGGCTGGCGATCTTGTGCGGGGCGATCACATCGGGCGTGGGCTATGCCATGTGGTACCAGGTGCTTCCGCAATTGCAGGCCTCTGTGGCGGCGGTGGCCCAGCTGACCGTTCCGGTGATTGCCATGGCGGGCGGCGTGCTGCTTTTGGGCGAGGTCCTGACCCTGCAGGCGCTTTTGGCCTCAGCTTTGGTTTTGGGCGGTGTGGCGGTTTCGGTGCTGCGCTGAGGTCTCATTTTCTTGCAAGAAAATGCGCAGAAAATTCCAATTTTCTCAGCAGAATTTTTGAAAATTCTGCGCCTCTAGGACAAAACCCTGTCCCCGGCTTCCCCGCGCATGTAGGTCACGCGCCCGCCCGCCATGGTCACACAGATGTCCCGTGTCTTCGGCTCAATCACCACCAGATCCGCGCGCTGCCCTGGCACCAATCGGCCCCGATCCATGAGCCCCAGAACACGCGCAGGCCCCTCAGAGATCAACCGCCACGCAGAGGCCAGATCGCACACACCGCTGTCGGCCAGCAAAAACGCGGCGCGGCGAAGAGACGGGTAATGATAATCTGACGCCAAGGCATCACACAGCCCCATCGAGACCACATCAAGCGCGCTCACATTCCCTTTGTGAGAGCCACCCCGCACCAGATTGGGCGACCCCATTATGACAGCATCGCCTAGGTCCCGCGCGGTCTCAGCGGCGGCAAGTGTTTCGGGAAACTCGCAGATATGCACACCCAAATCATGCCACCAGCGGCGCGCATCAGCGGTGTTTTCATCGTGGCTCCCCATGCGAACGCCCAGAGCCGACAATCGCGGCGCAACGGCCGCGACCGCGCCGGGGACCTGATCACTCGCGGCATGCATCGCCTTCAGCCGTTCAAGGTTCTTTTCCGGGTTGCGCCCGACCTTGAGGGATTTGCCCACATGCCCGGGCGGTGTTTTGCCTTTCGCCAGATCGTCATGGGGGAGGTGATCGTTGAACACGACAAACCGGATGCCAAACCGCTCCACCATGGCGACCATCGCATCGTAATCTTCGATCATATGCGTCTCAAAGCGCAGTTGCGTCATCAAGGTCGTATCGACACGGGCGCGCATCTCGGCCAAGGTCACGAAGACGTCTTCGGCAAACTCCGGCCCGCGCATGCCGCCTTCCCAGCTGTAAAACTGCGCCAATGTGCCGGTTGTGATCCCGTTGGAGGCCAGTTCCGCTTCTGTCGCCATCAGACCCAGATCAAGGCTTTTCATTGCGCCGCGCCGCGGGGCGAGATGTTTTTCAAACGCGTCCCCGTGACAGTCCACAATCCCGGGCAGGACCCAAAAACCTCTGAGGTCAATCTCACGACCCTGGCACGCCTCGACCACCGCACCCCCTTCAAGGTGAAGCGGCGTCTCTTTCAAACCATCTGATGTGAGAACCTGCGCACCTGTCAGGCGCAAGGGTCGTGTCATTCCGTGTCTCCAAACAAGATGTCGCCAATGTCGAGATCATGATCAAAGGCGCCCTCTTGGAGGAAGCGGATGGATTGCGCAATCACCACCGGATTGTTCATCATAAAGGTGTGGCTCACGGGCAATTCGATGTGATCGGCCATCCCCTCAACCCGGGTCGAGGCGACAGAAACCTTTCCATCATCGGCCCCCTCAATCAGGTGCGAATAGAACGGATTGACCGACCGCGTGCCCGCGATCACACCCAGCTCGAAATCCACCGGAGGCAGGGAGGCCGCGATGCCTTCCTCGCCGGTTTCCAGCTGCGCCCCTGCGGGACCATTCAGCCAGTCGAAAAAGTCGATCCACCCCAATTCATCGACCAGCTGCGATCCGTTGTTGGGCGGGCCGAGCATCACAACACGCCCCAGCCGCTCCGGCCTGCGATCGGCAAACCAATGCCTGAGGAGAAGCCCGCCCATGGAATGCGTGACGAAATGAACCCGGCTGGTGCCACAGCTTTCAATCGCCTTGGGCAGCGTGACATTGGCCAGTTCCGCAATCGGCGCATCGGTGGATGGGTAATCTGCGCGAAAGGTTTGAAACCCTTCAAGCTGAAGCGCTTCTTCCATGACGATGAACGACGCCTCTGTCCGGGCCAATCCATGGATCAGCACAACGCACTCCTCCGCCCAGACGGGCAGCGGAAAGAGCATGAGAAGAAAGGCCGCAAACCGGTGCATAGGCTTGAGATATGCACATTCCCAGCGCTAATACAGCCCTGACGTTGCGGGGAGGGCGAAAACATGCGGCTGGCGGTACGCGCAGTCATTGTTGAGGCAGATCGACTGCTGCTGGTGAATGCCTACCCCGGCGATCAAAGCGATCTGTGGTGCGCGCCCGGCGGAGGGGTGGAGCGTCATGCCTCGCTCCCCGACAATCTCAAACGCGAGGTGTTTGAGGAAACGGGGCTCACGATAGAAGTGGGCCCACCCTGTTTGATCAACGAATTTCATGACCCGGACCGGGGGTTTCATCAGGTCGATCTGTTCTTTCGGGCGCGGGTCGTGGCGGGTCAGTTGCAAGAGGACTGGCAGGACCCAGAAGAGATCGTGCACAAGCGGCGGTTCTTTACGCAAGAGGAGCTAACCGGCATCCGCCTCAAACCCGACAGCCTGGCCCAGGTCGCGTTTCAGCGCGGGTTCGGATACGATCCTTTGGAACAGATTGTGGGGTGACGTGCATCACGTGCCCCATAGAAAACCCGCCCCGGGCTTGACCCGGGGCCTCGCCCCTCGAACACAGAGGTCCCGGATCAAGCCCGGGACAGGTTTTGCACAGGATCAGGGTTTCACCCGGTTGACATGACCCATTTTGCGGCCCGCTTTGACCTCGGCCTTGCCGTAGAGGTGCAAGGACGTACCCGGTTCCTGAGCGATCTCAGGCAGGCGATCCATGTCATCACCGATCAGGTTTTCCATCACCACATCCGTATGCCGCGATCCATCGCCAAGGGGCCAGCCGGCCACGGCGCGGATATGCTGTTCAAACTGATCCACGCCACAGCCCTGCTGCGTCCAATGGCCGGAATTGTGCACGCGCGGGGCGATCTCATTGACGATCATCCCCCCCGGCGTGACGAACAGCTCCACGCCCAGCACGCCCACATAGTCCAGTGCGTTTAGGATCTGCCCCGTCAGCAAAACCGCATCTGCCCGTTGCGCCGCAGACACCGTGGCGGGCACGGTTGTGGTGCGCAGGATGCCGTCACGGTGGACATTCTCACCGGGGTCGAAACACGCCACTTGGCCATCCAGCCCGCGCGCACCGATGACCGAAATCTCGCAAGAAAAATCCACAAAGCCTTCCAGAACGGCCGGTTGACCCGCCATGTCCTGGATGGCTTGGGCCGCATCGTCGGGCGAGGTCAACCGGGCTTGCCCCTTGCCGTCATAACCAACGCGCCGGGTTTTCAGAATCGCAGGCGTGCCGATCTCCGCGATCGCGGCCGCAAGACTGTCAGCGTCATCCACCGCAGCAAAAGGCGCGGTCTTGAGACCAAGACCCGCCAAAAACGTCTTTTCCGTCAGCCGGTCCTGACTGACTTCCAGCACGCGGCGCGATGGGCGGACTGGCCGCACCGTTTCAATCACGTCCAAAGCGGCGGTGGGGATGTTCTCAAACTCATAGGTGATGACATCTGAGGCCTCGGCAAAGGCCTTGAGCGCGTCCTCATCCTCATAGGGTTTCTGAAAGTGGTAGTTGGCCACATGGCTGGCCGAACAATCCCCGCCCGGTTCAAATATGCAGGTCTTAAACCCCAGGCGGCTGGCCGCAACAGACAGCATCCGGCCCAGCTGACCCCCGCCCAGAATGCCGATGACGGATCCTTGTGACAGCGGCTCAGTCATCTGTGGGCTCTTCCGGGATCGAGGCGGACAACGCGTCGCGCCAGGCATCAAGCCTGGTTGCAATATCCGCATCTGTCGTGGCCAGAATGCTCGCCGCCATCAGCGCTGCATTGGCGGCACCCGGCTCCCCAATGGCCATGGTCGCCACCGGAAACCCCTTGGGCATCTGCAAGATCGAATACAGGCTGTCGACGCCTGAGAGCGCCTTGGTTTGAACCGGAACACCGATGACCGGCACGCGAGTTTTGGAGGCCATCATACCCGGCAGATGCGCAGCCCCACCGGCGCCTGCAATGATCACCTGCAATCCGCGATCCACGGCGGTTTTACCATAGTCCCAAAGCCTGTCAGGCGTGCGATGGGCAGAGACAATTCGGGTTTCAAAAGGAACGCCCAACTCATCGAGGATCTCTGCGGCCTTTTTCATCGTGGACCAGTCAGATTGACTGCCCATGATGATGCCCACCTTTACGTCCGTCATGCCACGCTCCTTGCCTCGGCCCTCGAGGAAGGCGGCACTATACGCAAGACGCGCCGTTACGCAATGATATCCGGTGTGAGCCTGTCCTGGATCCAGGCGATCCGATCCTTGAGGCGCAGCTTTTGCTGTTTCAAACGCTTGATCGTTAGCGGATCACTGGTGCTTTTGTCTTCCAATGCGGCAATGGCCTCATCCAAATCACGGTGCTGGCGGCGGAACTCTTCCAGCTCCACGCGCAGCACGTCATCCGATTTCATCGAAAAGTCGCTGACCGTGTTCATGTCTGGCTCCCGTACGATACGCCCCGCAAGATCACTCCAATATAGGGATTTCGTTAAGAGCTTGCACCCTAAAGGTTCCGTCCCCATATTTCTGTTGGATCTGGGCCGCCTAAAAGGGGTGCCAGGCACAATACGGACGGTCGCTTATTTGCAAAGGACGCACCGATGACAAAGCTATCCCTGGGGTCGCACCCCTATATGCTTGGTTTCGAACAGCTTGAGCGGTTGCTTGAACGCAGTGCGAAATCCGGCAATGAAGGCTACCCGCCTTTCAATATCGAACAGACCTCTGACAGCTCTTACCGGATCACGCTGGCCGTGGCAGGCTTTGCCGAAGCTGATCTGTCGATCACGGTGGAAGACCGGCAATTGGTCATCCGTGGACGGCAAAGCGATGATGGCGACAACCGGGTGTTTTTGCACCGGGGTATCGCATCGCGTCAGTTTCAGCGCTCTTTCGTGCTGGCCGATGGGGTCGAGGTGGGTGAAGCCGTGATGGAAAACGGGTTGTTGCACGTGGATTTGTTCCGATCACAGCCCGAGACCGTGGTGCAGACAATCAAGATCAAGAAGGGATGAGCCGATGAATACGACCTACACTTTTCAAAACCCCGATGAGCGCGCCATTGTCTATGTCCGCGCGGTCAAGGTGGATGATCTGCCCGCAGAATTGCGTGATCAGGCTGAAGGGCTTGAGACGATCTATGCTGTGCACAACGCCGAAGGCGCGCAACTGGCGCTCGTGCGGGACCGTAAGCTGGCCTATTCGCTGGCGCGCCAGAACGATATGAAACCGGTGGCGGTGCACTAACCTTATGGCGGCGCTGCGCGGCCCGGTCAGAGTATGAGTATTTTTGGAAAGATGAAGGACCGGGCGACGCCCTAGAGAGAGATCGGGTCTGGTCATCACGAAGCCTCGCTGCCATATGGCGTGGGACCCGCCGTTTGCAGCCCGAGGCCCTTCATGACCCAAATCATCACTGCCCTGTCTGACGTGTCTGAGCGCTATGACGCGCTGTTTGTGGATCTTTGGGGCTGCGTGCACAACGGTGTGACGGCCTTTCCCGAGGCGGTGACGGCCCTGCGCGCCTATCGCGAAACAGGCGGGATTGTTGTGCTGGTCACCAATTCACCGCGCGCGCGAAACCGGGTCGAACGTCAGCTTGATACATTTAATGTGCCCCAGGATTGTTGGGACACGATTGCCACCTCGGGGGACAGCGCGCGGGCCGCGATGTTCCGTGGGATGGTGGGCGAGAAAGTATATTTCATCGGGCAAGACAGTGATCTGAAGTTCTTTGATCCGCTGTCCATCATTGACGATCCTGCGGAAATCACCCGCGTGCCGCTGGATCAGGCCGAGGGCATCGTTTGCGCCGGACCGTTTGATCCGATGGCCGATCCTGAAACATGGCGGCCAGATCTCCTTTTCGCCAAGCAAAAGGGGATGAAACTGCTCTGTGCCAATCCCGACATCGTCGTGGATCGTGGCGAGATACGCGAGTGGTGTGCAGGTGCGGTGGCCAAAATGTATACCGAGATGGGCGGTGAAAGCCTTTATTTCGGCAAACCGCACCCGCCGATTTACGATCTGTCCTATCGCAGGTTGGAAGCGATCAAGCCGGGCGTGGTCAAATCCCGCATCCTGGCCATCGGCGACGGGATTCTGACGGATATCCCCGGGGCGATTGGCGAAGATATCGACAGCCTGTTCATTTCCGGCGGCTTGGCCGCGGAGCAGACCAAGACCATGGATCAGCCGGATCCGGACGCGTTGACGACCTATCTGGCGGGCGAAAACATAGATCCCACATACACGATCGGTTTCCTGCGATAACGCAAAGAATCGCTTGCCTTTCTGCAGCCGCGAAGTAATTAAGTTGCTCACAGAGCGCGCGAGTCGTTTTGTTTATTACCGAGCGGCCGGATCAGGAGGGACACATGTTGGACAATATGCCTCGTGGCACCATCACCATCGAAGAGATCGAGATGGGTATGGTGCGGTCTTTGCGCAAAGTGGTCACCGATGAGGACATTGAGATGTTCGCGCAGGTCTCCACCGACCACAATCCGGTCCATATGGATGACGACTATGCCCGCGATACAATCTTTGAAGGGCGCATTGCCCATGGGATGCTCACCGCTGGCCTGATCTCTGCGGTGATCGGGGAACAACTGCCGGGCCACGGTACGGTCTACATGGGTCAGACCCTAAAGTTTCTCGCCCCTGTCCGCCCGGGTGATCAGGTGCTGGCAGAGGTCGAGGTGATCGGTATTGATCATGGACGCCGTCGGGTCCAGCTGGATTGCCGCTGCTTGGTGGATGGCAAGAAAGTTCTGGTGGGCGAGGCCACGGTTTTGGCCCCATCGGGCAAGTTCGACTGATCCCATATCTCGGTCCAAATTTTCTTGCCTCCGGCGGGGATATTTTCAGCCAGAAGAATGCAGTAGCTTGCGCGCTGCCCGCACGGTCTGTGCCGCTTGCGCATCATTGCCGCTTTGGCTAGGCGTAGCCTATGCGCATTATCCGTGATCATTCCTTTGTTGACCCTGCCGACCGGGGTGCATCTGTGGCGATTGGCAATTTTGACGGCGTGCATGTGGGCCATCAGTCAGTCATTGATCTGGCCCGCGCGGCCGGAGATGACATCGGCGCGCCTTTGGGCATTCTGACCTTTGAGCCGCACCCGCGTGAGTTTTTCGCCCCGGATGCCGCGCCCTTTCGTTTGATGAGCCCGGAGGCGCGGGCGAACCGTTTGGAGAAACTGGGGGTAGAGCGGCTTTATGAGTTGAGTTTCAACGCTGCCATGTCCTCACTCACGCCCGAAGAATTTGCGCGCGATGTGATTGCCGACGGGCTTGGCCTCAAGCACGTCGTGGTGGGCGCGGATTTCTGTTTTGGCAGAGGGCGCAAAGGCACGGTGGCGGATCTGCAAAACTTCGGCGCTGAGATGGGGTTTGGGGTGACCATCGCAAGTCTGCTGGAGGGCAGCGAGGGAGAGGTCTCTTCCACTGCCATCCGTAACGCGCTTTCAGATGGGCGGCCCCGGGATGCCGCACAAATGCTGGGCCATTGGCACCGCATTGACGGGCCGGTGATCAGTGGCGAACAGCGCGGACGCGAGTTGGGCTATCCCACCGCGAATATGTCCATCGAAGGGCTGCACAAGCCGAAATTCGGGGTCTACGCGGTGCTCGTGGATGTGCTGGACGGGCCCCATGAGGGGTCATACCAAGGCGCGGCCTCTATCGGGGTGCGCCCGATGTTTCAGGGCGAGGTGCCCAATATCGAAACCTTCCTCTTTGACTTCACCGGCGATCTTTACTCGACAGAACTGTCTGTAGCCTTGGTCGCGTATCTGCGCCCAGAAGAAACCTTTGACAGCCTTGAGGCGTTCATCGCGCAAATGGATGCCGATTGCGCCCGCGCGCGCGAGATCCTGGACGCGTTATGAGCGACACGATTGATCGGTCCGGCCTGCGCCCGCGCTATTGGGAGACAACGCCGCTCGCCCACATGACCCAGGCCGAGTGGGAGGCGCTTTGCGATGGGTGCGGGAAATGCTGCCTCAACAAGCTGGAAGATGAGGACACGGGCGATGTGGTGCTGACCCGTGTGGCCTGCCGCCTGTTCGATGACAGCACGTGCCTGTGTAGCAAATACGAGATCCGCAAACAATTCGTGCCGGAATGCATCTCCCTGACGGCCAAGACACTGGATCGACATATGTATTGGCTGCCCGAGACCTGCGCGTACAAGCTCCTTCATAAGGGTAAGCCGCTGTATGACTGGCATCCTCTGATCTCGGGCGATCCGGACACCGTGCACCAGGCGGGTGTGTCCATGCGCGGGGCAACAGTGTCGGAAGCCGTGGTGCCTGAGGATGACTGGGAAGAGCACCTGATTGAGGAGCCTGGCACATGATCTTTGCCTCTGACAATTGCGGCCCCGCCCTGCCCGAGGTGATGGAGGCCGTCGTGGCCGCCAATACCGGATTTCAGGCCTCTTACGGGGCAGATGAGATGATGGAAGAGGTGCGCGATCTGATCCGCACCGCGTTTGAGGCACCCGAGGCGGCGGTCTATCTGGTGTCGACCGGTACGGCTGCCAATGCGCTGGCGCTGTCGACGCTGGCCAAGCCCTGGGACACGATTTTTTGCACGCCGTTGGCGCATATCCACGTGGATGAATGCCATGCGCCTGAGTTCTATACCGGGGGCGGTAAGCTGTCCTTGGTCGGCGAGCAGGATAAGATGAAGCCCGAGGCCTTGGAGACGGCGATTGCCGCGTGGGCCAAGGGCGATGTGCATACCTCTCAGCGCGGGCCCTTGGCGCTGACACAGGTGACAGAGCGGGGGCGTGTGTACAGCTTGGATGAGATCGCCGCGCTGACAACTGTGGCCAAGGCCCATGGGCTGAGCACGCATATGGATGGCGCGCGGTTTGCCAACGCGATGGCCGCCTTGAGATGCTCTGCGGCAGAGATGACGTGGAAGGCGGGCATCGATGCGGTCAGTTTTGGTGGTACGAAAAATGGCTGTCTGGGCGTCGAGGCGGTTGTGTTCTTCGATCCCGCCCATGCCTGGGAATTCGAGCTTCGCCGCAAGCGCGGCGCGCATCTGTTTTCCAAGCATCGGTACCTGTCGGCGCAGATGCAGGGGTATTTGCGCGATGACGTGTGGAAACGGGCGGCAGAGGCGACCAACACCAAGGCCGCGCGCATGATCGAGGGCCTTCGCACAGCGCCTGCCTTTGAATTTCTATTCGAACCCGCCGCCAACATGATCTTTGCCACCCTGCCCCGGGCCATTCATCAACGCCTCTGGGAGGCGGGCGCGCGCTATGAATTGCATGGAGAGCTCGAGGGTGCGGCGGAGGAACGGCTGGGGATGCGGCTCGTCGTGGGGTGGTCGGTGGATGAGGCAGATATCGATCGGTTTGTTGAGATTGCAGGCGGCGCAGCCTGACCTCAGGGATGTGCCTTAAGGAACCTTAGAACCTCTGACGCGACCTGATCTGCATGGGTGATCGGCGCCATATGCGCGGCCCCCATGATCACCGCGCGCGTCACATTTGGCAGCCGCGCCGACAGGCCATCGCCGATCGTGTGGATGATCGCGGGTGACGCGCTCCCTTCTGCAAGCAGGACAGGCAGCTCTAGCGCCTCCAGAACACCCGGTTTGAGCATGCCACCCACATCATCATGCAGCGCCTCTTTGCTTGCGGCGATGAGGTACATCTGATCGGCCAAAAGCTGTTGTGTCTCAGGCGGGATATCCTCCCACGGGGTGCCGTCGCCCCAGAGCCGGGTGAAATCGCGCGCCGCCGTCAGCGTATCGCCGCGCTCCATCGCCATGACAAAATCGCCCTGAGCCGCGTCAAAATCGAGGGCGATCTCTGGATGGTCACGCAAGGCCACCGCGAAGAAAACCGGCTCGATCAGGGTGAGTGTCCGCACAAGATCGGGGCGCATCACCGCCAACCGAAGCGCGACCGTTGCCCCAAAGGAATGCCCAATGATGTCTGCCGGATGATCCAGGAAATCCGCCGCAATCTCAGCCGTCGCCTTTTGCACCTCATCGCGCCCATCCCACCGGGCACTGCGGCCGTGGCCGGGCATGTCAAAGGCGGTCATGGTCAACAGGCCCGACAGCCCACGTGCCATGCGGCCCCAAACGGCGGAATGCGCCAGGCTGCAATGGATCATCAGCGCGTCGCGAGGGCCGTGGCCAAAACGCGTCCAATATGTGGGAAAGCCCGCCTTTTCCGCTTTGGGCATGGCGTCAGAGTTTGCCCGCCAGATGCAGATCAAGCTCTTCCAGCCGGTCCTGACCCCAGAACATCTCATCACTGTCGGTGATGTAGAACGGTGCACCAAAGGCCCCGCGTTTGACCGCTTCTTCGAGATTGGCAGCGTAGGTTTCCGCACCGGTCAAAAGCCCGCTATCGGCCAAGGCAGGATCAAACCCGCCGGTCTCAAGGATGTCACGCACGGTGGCATCTTCGGCAATATCCTTTTCCTCCGACCAGCAGGCGCGCATGAAGGCATGGGCCAGCTTACCCACATCTCCGCCGCCTGCGTTTTGGGCCGCGATCAGGGCATAAGAAGACGGCGCCGGGTTGGTCGGCCAATGGGCGGGTTGAAAATTCAGATGCATCCCCACTTTGCGCGCCTGACGCGGCAGATCCTGCGCCCGGTACGCAATGCGGTTAGGGTGCCGATCCTTGGGCGGGACGCCACCGGTGCGCGCAAACAGCGCCATGATGTCGAGCGGCTTGTAGGCGATCGTCGCACCGTGCTTTTCCGCGATCTCTTCCAACTTCAGGCCAGCAAGGTAGGAAAACGGGGAGATGGTTGCGAAATAGTAGTCGATATGGGGCATAAACGCCGCTCCTTGGGTCGGGATGTTTCACTTTTGATACCGCGCGCCGAAAAGCGCAAAACCGGGGGCCACTTTTGCGCGACACGTCTATGCCAGACGGTACGCCCATGGTAAGCGGTGTCAACGTCGCGATTCTGTTACATGCCGCCGGTCTGCTGCGGCCCATGGGGAGCCTGCCAGCCATGCCAACCGCGCCCGCGCCGAAGATCATTTCCGGAAATGCCAACCTGCCTCTGGCCAATGCGATCACCAAACGCATGGGCATCTACCGAGGCGCGCCCGTGGGTCTTGTGGATGCACGGATGGAACGCTTCAACGACCAAGAAATTTTCGTCGAGGTGTTTGAGAATGTCCGGGGGGAGGACATGTTCATCATCCAGTCGACCTCAAACCCCGCCAATGACAACCTGATGGAGCTTTTGATCATGTCGGACGCGCTGCGGCGGTCGTCCGCGCGGCGCATCACCGCGGTGATCCCCTATTTTGGCTACGCGCGCCAGGATCGCCGGTCCAAGGCGCGCACGCCCATTTCGGCCAAGCTTGTGGCCAATATGATCGTGGGCGCGGGGATTGAACGGGTCCTGACGATGGATTTGCACGCCGCCCAGATCCAAGGGTTTTTCGATATTCCGGTGGATAACCTTTATGCCTCGCCTGTCTTTGCCTTGGATGTGATGACGCAATTCCAGGACCGGCTGGGCGATGTGATGGTCGTCTCGCCCGATGTGGGCGGGGTGGCGCGGGCGCGGGAGTTGGCCAAGCGGATCAACGCGCCGCTGTCCATCGTGGACAAACGCCGTGAAAAGCCCGGTGAGGTCGCCGAGATGACAGTGATTGGCGATGTGACCGGCAAAATTTGCGTGATCGTTGACGATATCTGTGACACGGCGGGGACGCTGTGCAAAGCCGCAGAGGTGCTAATGGCTCATGGCGCAAGCGAAGTGCACGCCTATATCACCCACGGCGTGATGTCTGGCCCCGCGGTGGAGCGGGTCGAGGCGTCGGTGATGAAATCCCTGGTTCTGACGGACACGATTGCGCCCACTGAAGCCACGAAGAAAGCGTCAAACATCCGGGTGTTGCCCACAGCGCCGGTCTTCGCGCAGGCGATTTTGAACATTTGGACGGGGACGTCTGTGTCATCGCTCTTTGAGACGCCGACGCTGGAGCCGATTTACGAGGGCCAGTTCGGCACTTAACGCGAGGCGCTCGTCCCTCCCTATCGGTCAGGTCTCGCTTGCGGTCAGTAAAGCTCCCAATCGTCGTCATTGACGACCGGCCCGATGGCCATCCAGCGCACACGCGCGCGCGCAACGCGCGTATCGCCCCATGTTTTGAACACGATGTCGAAGCCTTTTGGCGTGGCTTTTTCCGCTGACACATCTGCGCGCGCATTGCTGCCACTGTCGATGTCCCACATGGACAGCGCCACAAAGATCGACGGCGGTTGCAGGAAAGACCGGCTGAATGCCACAGCACGCCTGCGTTCTCGGGGGCCTTTGCCGGTCCACATGTCGCCTTCGTCTTCGAAATCCGAGAACAGAACGTCATCCCCCTGTTCGATCCCGATCATGCTGCTTGAAATGAATTTCATATCGTCAATGTTACTAATGTGCAGGCTGGACCATAGAGGACGACTTTGGGCAATGTTTGCAAGAACTAAGGCAGGTTTTGATCAATTGGGCGTCGCGACCCCGCCAAAATGAAAAAGGGCCCGCGGTCCTGCAGGCCCTTGATTCTAAACAATGTTCAGCGCGCTCAACCAGCCGAGAGGCCGATTTCTGAGCCCAGCGCGGCCATGTCGGAGACAAATTTGGCGGCATCGTCCACTTGACCCGGCTCTGCGCCGTCTGCGCTTTGGGCCTTTTCCAGGCGCGTATTCGCATCATTCATCATCGCGGCGAACTGCTCTTGCGTGATGTCATCGCGCGGGATGGCCTGTTCGGCCAAAACGGAGATGGAGGCCGCATTAATCTCGGCAAATCCGCCGGTCACAACGTAGGACGCATCACCGTCCGGGCCTGAGACCTTAAGAAGGCCAGGGCGCAGTGTGGTGATCATCGGTGCGTGATCCGCCATCGCCGTCATATCACCTTCGGCACCGGGGATCTGCACTTCTTTGGCCTGAGTGGAGGCCAGCAGACGCTCGGGGCTTACCAGATCGAATTGGACTGTTTCAGCCATGTTTGCTTCCCTTTTTGGACAAGTGGTGGGCAGAACACCCACCGACCGTCCGGGTCAATTCGTTGGGTGGGGGATTTTCACCCCACCACCACCTTAAGCGGCTTCAGCAGCCATCTTTTCGGCTTTTTCGAGCACCTCGTTGATGCCACCCACCATGTAGAAGGCACCTTCGGGCAGGTGATCGTATTCGCCAGCCACAACCGCCTTGAACGAGCTGATCGTGTCCTCAAGCGGGACCTGCACACCGTCAGAGCCGGTGAACACCTTGGCCACGTCAAACGGCTGAGAGAGGAAACGCTGGATCTTACGGGCGCGGGCCACGGTCAGCTTGTCCTCTTCCGACAGTTCATCCATCCCGAGGATCGCGATGATGTCCTGAAGCGATTTGTAACGCTGCAGGATACCCTGCACGTCACGGGCCACCTGATAGTGCTCTTCGCCCACAATCGCCGGGTCCATCAGACGTGATGTGCTGTCGAGCGGGTCCACAGCCGGGTAAATGCCCAGCTCGGAAATTGCACGAGACAGAACGGTTGTCGCATCGAGGTGCGCAAAGGACGTCGCAGGCGCAGGGTCGGTGAGGTCGTCCGCAGGCACGTAGACGGCCTGCACGGACGTGATCGAGCCTGCTTTGGTCGAGGTAATCCGCTCCTGCATCGCGCCCATGTCGGTGGCGAGCGTCGGCTGGTAGCCCACAGCGGAGGGAATACGACCCAAGAGAGCCGAACATTCCGAACCTGCCTGTGTGAAGCGGAAGATGTTGTCGACGAAGAACAGAACGTCAGTACCGGACTGGTCGCGGAACTGTTCGGCCAATGTCAGGCCGGTCAGAGCAATCCGCATACGCGCCCCGGGAGGTTCGTTCATCTGGCCGTAAACAAGCGCCACCTGAGACTCTTCAAGATTTTCGGGATTGATCACGTTGGACTCGATCATCTCGTGATAGAGGTCGTTGCCCTCACGAGTCCGTTCCCCCACACCGGCGAACACGGAAAAGCCCGAGTGCACTTTGGCGATGTTGTTGATCAGTTCCATGATGAGAACGGTCTTGCCCACGCCCGCACCGCCGAAGAGGCCAATCTTGCCGCCCTTCGCGTAGGGCGCCAAGAGGTCCACAACCTTGATGCCTGTCTCCAGAACCTCAGATTCCGTCGACTGTTCGTCGAAATCGGGCGCATCCTGGTGGATCGGACGGGTTTCTTTGGCGGCCACGGGGCCTTTTTCGTCGATCGGCTCACCCACAACATTCATGATCCGGCCCAGGGTAGCGTTGCCCACGGGGATCGTGATCGGACCACCGGTGTCAGTCACATCTTGACCGCGCACCAAACCTTCGGAGCTGTCCATCGCAATGGTCCGCACGGTGCTTTCACCCAGATGCTGGGCAACTTCCAGCACCAGACGCTTGCCGTTGTTGTCGGTTTCAATTGCGTTCAGAATTTCAGGCAGATGGTCATCGAACTGAACGTCCACCACGGCGCCGATCACCTGGGTGATTTTGCCTTTTGCTTTTGCCATGTTTCGTTTCTCCGGTTCGGTTAGAGCGCTTCCGCGCCCGAAATAATTTCAATCAGTTCATTGGTGATCACGGCCTGGCGGGATCGGTTGAACTCAATGGTCAGTTTGTCGATCATCTCACCCGCGTTGCGCGTGGCGTTATCCATGGCCGACATCCGGGCACCCTGTTCGGACGCACCGTTTTCCAAAAGCCCGCTGAAGATGGCCGTGGCAACGGCGCGGGGCAGAAGATCACGCAGGATAGCGTCTTCGTCAGGCTCGAAATCATAGAAGACATCGGCGTCTGCCTCATCTTCGCTGGCTTCAAACGCGGCCGGGATCACCTGCTGCATGGTTGGCGTCTGGCTGACCACATTGTTGAACTTCGAGTAGAAGATCTTGGCAACGTCGAACTCACCGGCGTCAAACCGGTCGAGCACATTTTGCGCGATGCCTTGCGCGTCGGTGTAGCCGACATTCTTGACCTCGGTCATGTCCACATGATCGATGAAATGGTCAGACAGATCGCGTTTGATCGCATCGCGGCCCTTCTTACCCACCGTGATCACTTTCACGGTCTTGCCCTCACCCTTCAGCTTTTCAGCCTCAGCACGGGCCAGCTTGGCGATGTTGCCATTAAAGCCGCCGCACAGGCCGCGCTCTGCCGTCATCACAACAAGCAAATGGGTCTGATCGTTGCCAGTTCCGCTCAGCAGTTTGGGCGCGCTTTCGCTGTCGCCCACGGATGCGGCCAGCTTGCCCATCACGTGGTTGAACCGCTCCGTGTAGGGACGCGACATTTCGGCAGATTCTTGGGCCCGCCGCAGTTTCGCGGCGGCCACCATCTGCATGGCCTTGGTGATCTTGCGGGTCGATTTGACCGACTCGATCCTGTTTTTCAGGTCCTTAAGAGAAGGCAATTGTCTTCCCCCTTATGCGAAGTCCGCGGCGAACTCATCGAGCACGGATTTGATCTTGTCCTCGGCGTCACCTTTGATCTTGGGATCTTCCTTGGTGATGAAGTCGAGCAGATCTTGGTTCTTACCCCGCAGATGGTTCAGCAAACCGGCCTCGAAACGACCCACATCCTTCACGTCCACCTTATCGAGGTAGCCGTTCACACCCGCGTAGATCATGCACACGATCTCAGCGTTGGTGAGCGGTGAATACTGTGGCTGCTTCATCAGCTCGGTCAGGCGTGCGCCGCGATTCAAAAGCTGCTGTGTCGCGGCGTCGAGGTCAGAGCCGAACTGCGCAAACGCGGCCATCTCACGATACTGCGCGAGCGACAGTTTCACCGGACCCGCGACAGATTTCATCGCGTTGGTCTGGGCGGACGAGCCCACACGAGACACCGACAGACCGGTGTTCACGGCCGGGCGAATGCCCTGGTAGAACAGTTCCGTCTCAAGGAAGATCTGGCCATCGGTGATCGAGATCACGTTTGTCGGAATAAAGGCCGACACGTCGCCACCTTGGGTTTCAATGATCGGCAGGGCCGTCAAAGATCCCGCGCCATTGTCTTCGTTCAGCTTCGCAGAACGCTCCAGCAAGCGGGAGTGCAGGTAGAAAACGTCACCAGGATAGGCTTCACGCCCCGGCGGACGACGCAGAAGCAGGGACATCTGGCGATAGGCCACGGCCTGCTTGGAAAGGTCATCATAAACGATCAACGCGTGACGGCCATTGTCGCGGAAATGCTCCGCCATAGCCGTTGCAGAATACGGCGCCAGGAACTGCATCGGAGCAGGGTCAGATGCGGTTGCGGCCACAACGATGGAATACTCCATCGCGCCATTTTCTTCGAGTTTCTTCACCAGCTGCGCCACGGTCGAACGCTTCTGACCCACGGCGACGTAGATGCAATAGAGCTTCTTGCCCTCATCATCGCCAGCCGCCTCGTTATAGACCTTTTGGTTCAGGATCGTGTCGAGCGCCACAGCGGTCTTACCCGTCTGACGGTCGCCAATGATCAATTCGCGCTGACCACGGCCAATCGGGATCATGGCGTCCACGGACTTGAGGCCCGTCGCCATCGGCTCATGCACGGATTTACGCGGGATGATGCCCGGTGCTTTCACATCGGCCAGACCGCGTGCCTTGGTCTTGATTGGGCCCTTGCCGTCTAGCGGGTTGCCCAGGCCGTCCACAACTCGACCCAAAAGCTCATCCCCGATCGGCACGTCCACGATGGACTTGGTGCGCTTGACGGTGTCGCCTTCTTTAATGTCCCGGTCAGAGCCGAAGATCACGACGCCGACGTTGTCGGTTTCCAGGTTCAGGGCCATGCCCATGATGCTGCCCGGAAACTCAACAAGCTCACCGGCCTGCACATTGTCGAGGCCGTAGACGCGGGCGATCCCATCGCCCACGGACAGAACCCGACCCACTTCAGCAACTTCAGCTTCTTGGCCAAAGTTTTTGATCTGGTCCTTCAGGATTGCAGAGATTTCTGCGGCTTGGATACCCATTATCCGACCTCTTTCATTGCATTCTGGAGAGAGTTGAGGCGCGAGGCGATCGACGTATCGATCATTTTCGAGCCCACTTTAACGATAAGACCGCCGATGAGGCTCTCATCAACGGTCGCTTTGATATTCACGTTCTTGCCCACGCTCGCCTTCAGCGTTTTGGCGAGTTTGTCCGCCTGGGTCTTGGTCAGCGCCTTAGCACTTGTCACTTCGGCAGTCACTTCGCCTTTGTCTTCAGCAATCATGTCGCGCAGCTGTGTGATCAGCTGAGGCAATACAAAGAGACGACGCTTGTCCGCCATGACGCCCAAGCCGTTTTGCATCACGGTCTCAAGCTTCATCTTTTTGGCGATGGCCGCGATAGCCGCCTTTTGATCGGTGCGCGACAGGATCGGGCTGCTGATCAAATCACGCAGGTCTGCGCTGTCTTCGATGGCGGCGCCCAGATCGGCGATGTTTTTTTCGAGTTTGGCCAGAGATTTACCTTCTTTGGAAATCTCGAAAATGGCGGTGGCATAGCGTTCCGCAATGCCGGAGGAGATCGAAGCTGGTTCGGACACGTCCACCCTTCCGATTCTGGGCCCGGTTCAGCTAAAAAGGCCGGTTGAAAAAACCGACATCCGGGCGCGTTCATTTCACGTGTGCGTGACACACATCAAAATTCGACTGGGGTCTACCAGAGCATGCCGCACCCCGCAAGACGATTGCAAAAGGGTCGCAGCACTGATTTCTGAGTGTTTTCAGGCGCTTAAAATCTATGCACCCCAATGCGCAAAATTTAAGCGCTGTAAATTGCAATCTTTGGCGGGATTTTCTGCGATTCCCCTGCACGCTGGCGTCAAATCAGGGGCTGGAGGCGTTAACGCTATCACGCAACACAGGACCGCATCGGGCGCTAGACCGGCTTGACCTCGGGCTTGGGCTGCAACACCTCAAGCGGCTTTCGCACAGTTTCGCGCAGGCCAGGGCCTGTCGGGGCGTGGACACGTTTGCTGGCGCAGACAATCAAGACGCCGCCGGCCGCCACCACGCTGAGCCGCCCGCCAAGGCGCTCCCACATATTCGCGGTCTTGCGCCAAAAACGGCGCTCTGAGGGCGGTTGAAACAGCGTTGTCACGTGATGTTCCGGCAGGAAGTTGTGTGACTTCAATTGGTTTTCAAGCTGGCCTTGGCTGTAGGGTCGGCCAAATCCAAACGGCGTGCTATCGCTGCGCGACCACAAACCGGCACGGTTGGGCACAACGAACATAGCAGAGCCGCCCGGCCCCAGCACACGCCAGGTTTCTTCCAAAAGCGCGCTTGGTTGTTCGCTCGTCTCCAGACCGTGGACCATCAAGAGCTTGTCCACATGCCCAGTCTCCAGCGGCCACCAGGTTTCTTCACAAAGCACGGAGACATTGGGCATCGCCTGGGGCCAGCTTATGACACCTTGCGGGGCAGGCATCAGGGCGATCAGACGGCGGGCATCCTTGAGGTAGGGACGCAAAAACGGCGTGGCAAACCCGTAGCCCACCACGGTCTGGCCCTTTGCCTCCGGCCAAAAGGTCAGAATTTCGTTCAAAACGATGGTCTTCGCCGCGCGGCCAAGCGCACTGCGATAGTAGAAATTCCGAAGGTCCTGCACATCAAGATGCATTGCGGCCCGTGTCCCAATCCGTCACGGTGAGGGTAACAGGAACCGGGATATGGGGAAATAGATCATGACACTTGAGATCGTCACAGTTGCTTGCCTGTCAGATAACTACGCCTTTCTGGCGCATGACACGCAAACGGGCGACACGGCCGTTGTGGATGTGCCTGAGGCAGCACCCATTTTGCGGGCCTTGGATGAAAAGGGATGGACGGCCTCGCAGGTTTTGCTGACCCACCATCATCCCGATCACGTGCAAGGGCTGTCGCAGCTTTTGGCCAAACATCCCGCAAAGGTGACCGGGGCCGCGGCCGATGCGCATCGGATGCCCCCTCTTGATATCCAGGTACGCGAGGGCGATACCGTGACCATCGGCAGATTTTCCGGCGATGTTATGGATGTCTCGGGCCACACGGTCGGGCATATCGCCTTTCACTTTGCCGATGCGGCGGTGATGTTTACCGGCGACAGCCTGATGGCGATGGGGTGTGGCCGCGTGTTTGAAGGCACGAAACCGCAGATGTGGGGCTCGTTACAGAAACTGGCCGCTTTGCCACCGGACACGCTCGTATGTTCGGGACATGAATACACAGAGGCCAATGCGCGCTTTGCCCTAACAGTTGATCCATCCAACCCGGCGCTTATATTGAGAGTAGAAGAGATCAGTTCTGCGCGTCAGGCCGGTAAATACACCGTCCCCTCAATGCTTCGACAAGAGTTGGACACCAACCCGTTCCTGCGGCCAGACAACCCTGAAATTCAGGCACATCTTGGCATGACAGGCGCGCCTGTCGCTGACGTCTTCACAGAAATACGAACGCGGAAGGACAACTTCTGAATACCTGGGCCTCATCGTCTCAAAAATGTAGCAAATCTCGACGCGAGCCGCGAATTGTGACCTGATTTGCCAAAAAATGACTTGAAGGCCCCGGGATATCGACCAAACTTTAACTGTACCAGGTCAGAGTCTCCGGTGTCCCAACCGGACGTAGACAAAGGAGCACAAAACAGTGCCATCGTTTTCGACAACCCTAGAGCAGGCCATTCACGCAGCCTTGGCATTGGCCAATGCGCGCAGGCATGAATTTGCAACGTTGGAGCATTTGCTTCTGGCGCTGATTGATGAGCCGGACGCCGCCCGCGTGATGAAAGCGTGCTCCGTCGATACCGAAGATCTTCGCGCCACGTTGGTGGAGTTCATTGACGAAGATCTATCAAACCTCGTGACAGACATTGATGGGTCCGAGGCCGTGCCGACCGCCGCGTTCCAGCGGGTGATCCAACGGGCCGCGATCCATGTTCAATCCTCTGGTCGGACCGAAGTGACCGGCGCCAACGTTTTGGTCGCCATCTTTGCGGAGCGCGAATCCAATGCGGCCTATTTCCTGCAGGAACAGGATATGACGCGCTACGACGCGGTCAACTTCATCGCCCACGGCGTGGCCAAGGATCCAGCTTATGGCGAAACGCGTCCTGTCCAGGGTGTGTCTGACGCCGACAATGAACAAGCCAAGCAGGAAAACAGCGGGCCTGAGGCCGTGGATCAGGGCGAAAGCGCGCTGGCCAAATACTGTGTCGACCTCAACGAAAAATCCCGCCGCGGGGATATTGACCCGCTGATCGGGCGCAGCTCCGAGGTGGAGCGCTGCATTCAGGTGCTGTGCCGCCGCCGCAAGAACAACCCGCTTTTGGTGGGCGACCCGGGCGTGGGCAAAACAGCCATTGCCGAAGGTCTGGCGCATCAAATTGTGCAGGGTGAGACGCCTGCGGTTCTGTCTCAAACCACGATCTTTTCGCTGGATATGGGCGCCCTTCTGGCGGGCACGCGCTATCGCGGAGACTTTGAGGAGCGTCTGAAGGCCGTGGTGACGGAGCTGGAAGATCATCCCGACGCCGTGCTCTTTATTGACGAGATTCACACTGTGATTGGTGCGGGCGCGACCTCTGGTGGGGCGATGGACGCCTCCAACCTGCTCAAACCCGCGCTTCAGGGTGGCAAGCTGCGCTGCATGGGCTCCACGACGTTCAAGGAATTCCGCCAGCATTTCGAAAAGGACCGTGCGCTTTCCCGCAGGTTCCAAAAGATCGACGTTGTGGAACCAACGGTGGAAGACACGATCAAGATCCTCAAAGGGCTCAAGCCCTACTTTGAAGACCATCACAGCGTGAAATACACCAATGATGCGATCAAATCCGCCGTGGACCTGTCCGCGCGTTACATCAATGACCGCAAACTGCCCGACAAAGCCATCGACGTGATTGATGAGGCCGGTGCGGCCCAGCATCTGGTCGTCGCCTCCAAGCGCCGCAAATCCATCGGCGCCAAGGAGATTGAGGCCGTGGTGGCCAAGATTGCGCGGATACCGCCGAAAAACGTGTCCAAGGACGATGCCGAGGTGCTCAAGGATCTCGAAGCCTCGCTCAAGCGCGTGGTGTTCGGACAGGACAACGCCATCGACGCGTTGTCGTCGGCGATCAAACTGGCACGCGCCGGTCTGCGCGAACCTGAAAAGCCCATTGGCAACTACCTTTTCGCCGGTCCGACCGGTGTGGGCAAAACCGAGGTGGCCAAACAGCTGGCCGACACGCTGGGTGTGGAACTGCTGCGGTTTGACATGTCCGAATACATGGAAAAACACGCGGTCTCGCGCCTGATCGGTGCACCTCCGGGCTATGTGGGCTTTGACCAGGGTGGCCTGCTGACCGACGGTGTGGATCAACATCCGCATTGTGTGTTGCTCCTCGATGAGATCGAAAAGGCACATCCCGACGTGTTCAACATCCTCTTGCAGGTGATGGATCACGGCAACCTGACCGACCACAACGGCCGCACGGTGAACTTCCGCAATGTCGTGCTGATCATGACGTCAAATGCGGGTGCCGCCGAACAAGCGAAAGCGGCCATCGGCTTTGGCCGGGACCGTCGCGAGGGCGAGGATACGGCGGCGATCGAACGCACCTTCACGCCGGAATTCCGCAACCGTCTGGACGCCGTGATCTCGTTTGCACCGCTGCCCAAAGAGGTCATCCTGCAAGTGGTCGAAAAGTTCGTGCTTCAATTGGAAGCGCAACTGATTGACCGCAATGTCACGATCGAGCTCACCAAGCCCGCCGCCGAATGGTTGGCCGAGAAAGGCTATGACGACAAAATGGGCGCACGCCCCTTGGGCCGTGTGATCCAGGAAGAGATCAAGAAGCCGCTGGCCGAAGAGCTGCTCTTTGGCAAGCTTGCCAAAGGCGGGATCGTCAAGGTGGGCGTCAAGGACGGCAAAATTGATCTCAAGGTCGAAGGGCCGGAGCAGCGCCAGCTGTCGGGCAAGAAACCGCCCCTGCTGACTGCGGACTGATGCGATTTTTGGCTTGCGCCGGGGGTTTGGCCCTGGCGCAAGCATCCCACGCTCTGGACCTGAGCTTTCCGGTCGACTGCGTGCTTGGCGAGACCTGCTTCATTCAGAACTATGTCGATGCCGACCCTTCCTCAAATTATGCCGATTTCACCTGCAACCGTCTAAGCTATGACGGGCACAAAGGCACCGATGTCGCCTTGCCCGCTGCGCGAGATATGGAGGTTGGTGTGCCCGTTCTCGCCGCCGCCGATGGCACTGTGGTGGGCCTGCGCGACGGTGTGCCAGAGCATTTGCCGGGCGAAGAGATGCGATTTCCCGAAGGTCAGGATTGCGGCAACGGCGTGGTCATTCTTCACGACGATGGGTGGGAAACGCAGTATTGCCACCTCGCCCAAGGCAGCGTGATCGTAAACACCGGGGACGCGGTGCTGGCGGGGCAGCAACTGGGCGAAATTGGCATGTCCGGGCGCACCGAATTTCCTCATCTCCATATGTCGCTGCGCCGCGACGGCGCGGTCATTGATCCCTTTGACCCCGTGCCGGATGCCACCTGTGGCGCACCTCAGACCGAACAGCTCTGGCAGCCGCCCCTGCCCTATGAAGCCGGTGGTGTGTTGCAAGCGGGTTTTGCAAGCGGCGTGCCAGAGTTTGACACGATCAAGATCGGCGACGCCCATCAAGAGGTCTTGCAAACGGCCGAGGGCGCGCTTGTCTTCTGGGCGCATTTGTTTGGCACCCGAGAGGGCGACGAGCTTCACATGACCATCACTGGCCCGGAAGGTGAGTTCTTTGACAACACCGTGACCTTTGACCGCACACAGGCACAAGCGTTCCGCGCTGGTGGGCGGCGGCTTCATGACGGCAATACCGTGCCCGGGGCCTATGAAGGTATCGCCCGACACATGCGCGACGGGCGCGAAATCGGCGTGATCAGGGCGAACACGGTTTTGGAATAGCCACGCCCTACTTCTCCGTGAACTTCAGCTCAATCCGCCGGTTCTGCGCCCGCGCCTCATCACTGTCGCCAGTTGCCACCGGCTGAAACTCTCCGAACCCATTGGCCGAAAGCCGCTCCGGCGGCATGCCCAATTCCTCCACCATATAAAGCACAACCGACAGCGCCCGCGCCTGGCTCAGCTCCCAATTGTTGGCGAAATTCGGGCTGTTGCGAATGGGCACGTTGTCGGTGTGGCCGTCGACCTGCAGCACCCAATCAATGCCAGCCGGGATCTCATCGGCCACAGTGCGCAGAATCTCAACCACCTTGGCCAATTCCGCCTCTCCCTCTTCGGCCAATTCCGCGCGTGCGGGTTCAAATAGAACCTCAGACGAGAACACGAACCGGTCGCCCACGATGCGCACACCCTCTTGCACGCCCAAAACATCCCGCAACCGCCCAAAGAATTCAGACCGATAGCGCTGCAAATCCGCGGCCTCTTCCTCCAGGCGTTTGCGCTCTTCCTCTTCCAACACCCGCCTGCGGCGTTCCTCTGCCGCGGCGCGGGCAAGGGCCACGTTCAAATCCTGGCCAAGCGCTTGGATCTGCACATCTGACGCGGCTTCCCGCGCCTTGGCATCATCCAGCAATGTCTGCAGCTGACCCAGTTGATTGCGCAAGGCCGCCACTTGCTGGCTGAGCAACGCTTGCTGACGCTGTGCCTCAGTGGAAATCTCTTGCTCCTCTGAGAGCCGCGCCCGGGCCTCGGCCAAAAGAACGGCCTGCTGTTCCGCCTCAGAAAGCTGTGCCGCGGCATCCTGTTCCGCCGCCAGTTTGGCCGCCAAGGCCTCCGCCAAAGCCGCGCGCGCATCCTCAACTTCGCGGGCATCTGCCTCAAGCGCCGCCGCAAGCCGCTCCTCCAAGCTCTGGTTCGCCCCGGTCAGGTCTTCCTGCGCCAACAAAGCCGCCGCCAGTTGCGCATTCAAGTCCTCTTCCGCCGCCTGCGTGGCCGCGAGCAGCGTCAATGTCTCCTCCGCCTGACGACGTTGTTCCTCAAGGGCCAACGTCATCGCCGTCAGCTCGGCATCCGCATTTTCCAACCGCTCTCGCAACGCCTCCGCCGCCGCGGCTTCCGCCAAACGGGCGGCTTCATCTTCGCTCAGTTGCGTTTCCAACTCTGTCACGCGGCCGGTCAACAGCGCGGTCTGCTCTTGCTCTTCGGCATAGCGCCGGCGCAGATCGGCGATCAGGCTTTCCAACGCTTCCCGCCGAGCCGCCGCCAAGCGGGCCACTTCGGTCTGTTCATCGATCTCTTCGCGCAGATTGGACAGCGCGAGGTTAAGCTGCTCTTGCTGAGACAGAAGCGATGCGCGCTCGTCTTCCAGATCGGAGATCGCCCCAAGATTGGTCTCTTGTTGCGCCAAGAGCACCGCGACCTGCTCTTCAAACGAGGCAAGGCGCGTCGCGGCCTCCGTCAACGCCTGATCCTGCTGAGCCCGCTCGGCCTGCAACGTCGCGATGAGAGAGGCTTGCTGTTCTTCGCGCGCACGGGCGTCACCCAAAGTGACCGTCAACTCGCCCACCCGCTCCGTCAGTGTCGCGTTCTTGTCCTGCTCCAACCCGAGCGCATCGGCCAGCGCGGCCACCTCTGCCGATAGCGCGTCAAGTTTGCTCGCCTGCCCGCTGATAGTTTCGCGCAGCACAAACTGCACAACCATGAAAATGGTCAAAACGAACATCAGGACCAGCAAAAGCCCCGTCATCGCATCCACAAAGCCGGGCCAGATCGCGCCTTGAAACCGATTGCCGCTGCGGCGGGAGAGGGCCATGACCTAGCTCCCTTTCTCCGGGGTGCGCTTGCCCGTCGGGCTGCGGCGGGGGACGGTCTGCTGTTGGCCAAGGATCTTGCTCAGCGCGTTCAGATCGGTTCGGATT
>JBCCDT010000021.1:0-39872 GCA_039030635.1 Pseudomonadota bacterium | reverse complement strand
GGATGCTCAAATCTGGTCTGCTGCGCCACCCTTGTCCGCTCCAAATCAGGATCAGGATCCGGTTGAAATGCTTTTCGCCAGATTGGAACGGGATCGCGCATCAGGGCGTGAGGTGCGCATTGACGATGTTCTTGAGCATCTAACCGAGGCAGACATTGAAGCGCTGCCGCCTGGCCAAATGATGCGTTTGCATGCCATTCTCTTCGGCGTTCCGGATGCAAGCCAACCGCCTGATCGGTTCAGCGTGGTTGAGACCCATGTCAAGGACGTGCTCAAACTGTCAGAGATTGAGCCAAACACGCCCTTGCAGAACTACGGGCTCGACTCGATCTCCGGCATGATCCTGGCCACACGGCTAGAGAGCGCGTTCGGCCAAGACGTGCCGGCCCGCATTTTAATCGAACACCCAACACTGGCAAAGCTGAGCGCATATTTCGCGCAAAGCTCAGATGCGGCATGACCGTTCGTGTCGAAGACCTGCTCGGGCTTTCCCCAAACCCAGCACCGCCCAAGAGGCGTTCCATGCGGTTCAGCTGCCTGTTTTTTTCCGACACGCGTGAGGATGTGTCTGACGCGCAAAAATATGCGTTCATGGGCGACATCACCCGCTTCGCCGACAAAGCCGGGTTTGAGGCGATATACATCCCAGAGCGGCATTTTCAGGAGTTCGGCTCAATCTTCGCCAACCCCGCCATTGTCGCCGCGCACCTGATCCCACAGACCGAGCGCATCCGCTTTCGCACGGCCGGTGTGACCTTGCCCTTGCACCACCCGGCAGAGGTCGTTGAATGGTGGGCCATGAACGATGTCCTGTCGGGTGGGCGCGTCGATCTTGGATTTGGATCAGGGTGGTCGAAAGATGCATTTGTGTTTCAGCCTGACACCTTTGACGACAGACGCCAAATCTGCAGTGAACGCATCCGACAGGTGCAAAAGCTCTGGCAGGGAGAAACGCTCAAGTTTCCTGGCCCCGATGGAGTAGAATGTCCTGTCACCGTGTTTCCGCGCCCTGTGCAAAAGTCGCTCAACGTGTGGCTGCTGATCACGCAAAACGAAGAGGCGTTCCGCCATGCCGGGCGGGAAGGCTACAATGTCTTCACGATGCTCTACAATTCCAACCTTGAGACGCTATCGCGCAAGATTGACATCTATCGACACGCCCGCGCAGAGGCCGGGTATGACCCCGACGCCGGAACGATCACGCTCACCTTGCACACTCTGGTGCTGGACAACCGTCAAAAGGTGTTGGACGCCATTGAAAAGCCGTTCAAGAGATACATCGCGTCTGCTCTGAATGCCCATGTGAATGCAGGCGCCGTTGCAGGGGCGGACGAGACAACATCCGAGGCAGACCGCCAGAAGATGCTGGAGTTCGCATATGAGCGATATGTGCAAACCAGCGCGCTTTTTGGCACACCGGATGATGCCCGCAAGATGGTCGATCGCGCGCTTGACGCGGGTGTCGACGAAATCGCGTGCATCCCTGATTTTGGCGTGCCCTATGATATCGTCCACGCCTCTCTGCCCTATTTGAAAGACCTTGTGGACGACTATTCAGAGGCGGGCATCGCTTCAATGTCAGACAAGGCGAAATAGCCGTTAAAGCCGTCAAGGTAGATTGCGGCACGGTGCCCGAACAAGATCATCGCCTCTGTGCGCGTCTTCAGGTGGCCCTCATGACCCGTTGCCCGCACGGATGTCCCGATGGGGTTTGTCGCATTCCACGACGCCACAACGTCTTCGGGGGTGTTTGACACTGCGGGCTCGATGGATCGGGGGGCCACGTCATGGTCCGCTTTGATACCGCGGCACAGTCTGTCCAACACGGTGCCAGGCCCGGTTTCCACAAACTCCCTTACGCCGGCATCAAGCATGAAGGTCACAGAATCCCTCCACAGAACAGAAGACGTCAATTGCCGCGACAAGATCGCGACAACGTCATCGCCATAGGGCTGCGCATCAACATTTGCGATGACCGGGATGGTCGGTGTCGCGAACTGAAATTCAGACAGAAACTCTGCAAACGCATCCTGAACGCCCGCCATATAGCGGGAATGAAAGGCACCGCTCACATTCAAGGGCACATACATCGCGCCCGCATCTGAAAACACATCACGCGCTTTTTCGATGTCGTCCACCAGCCCCGACAAAATCGTCTGCTTGTCAGAGTTCAAATTCGCAATATCCAGCGTGTCTAACCCGCGTGCGATCAGAAGCTGGCGTATGTCATCGACCGGCAGGCCCATGACAGCGGCCATCGTTCCCTTGGGGGCCGTGGCCATAAGGGCCCCGCGCTTTTGCACCAGCCGCAGCCCATCTGCGAAATCGAACACACCCGCGAATTCCAAGGCGTTGTATTCGCCGACGCTGTGCCCTGCCAGATAATCGGGGCTGAGCTCCTCATCCTCACGTTTCGCGCGGGCGGTCATGGCATTGACCACAAAAAGAGCAGGCTGCGTGTATTGGGTCTGGCCCAGATGATTGTCAGGGTCCTCTCCGCACAGTGTCTTGATGGAATACCCAAGGATGTCATCTGCGGTTTCGGTCAGATCCCCGAAGCGATCAAACAGACCATCTCCCATGCCAACGTGCTGTGACCCTTGGCCTGGAAATAAAAATGCTCTCATCACCAACTCCGTATGACAAAGCGTTTATGCGTGCGTAAACTGTGGAAAAGATTACCGCTTTGTGGCGACAGTTCAATGGATGACCTTTTTGCATGACCTAATCCGCCCTCCTATTGCGCCTGACAAGCCGGATCCCGTGATTTGGATGTTTGCGGGCCAGGGTGCGCAGTATTTTCAGATGGGGCGTGACCTCTACCAAGGCCACCCGGTGTTTCGGGATTGGATGGAGCGTTTGGATCAGATTGTGGTGGATCAGATTGGGCACAGCGTTCTCGCGGTGCTTTACAGCGACACCGCAAAGATAAGTCAGCCATTCGATCAACTCTCCGATACGCATCCCGCATTGTTCATGGTCCAGGTTGCCATGGCCAAAACGCTGGAAGCCGAAGGGTTAGGGCCGCCGGACATCTTGTTTGGCTTCTCCCTTGGCGAATACGTCGCCGCGGCCTTGGCGGGTGCGGCGGATATGTCAGATGTGTTGCGCGATCTTCTGGAGCACGCTTTGATCTATGAAAGCCTTGCGCGCCCCGGGGCCATGCTTCTGGTCTTGGACAACGTGGCCAATTTCAACACCGACCCGATCTATGCCGACCCGATTGAATTGGCGGGTGTCAACTTTGAGACGTGTTTCGTTGTTGCGGGTCCAAAACCCGCAATTTCAACGCTGGCCCAGAATTTGCAAGCGCAAGAGGTGGCGCACCAAGCGCTGCCTTTGCGCTATGCGTTCCACAGTTCTGCGATTGATCACATGGAAACTGCGATACGCCCTGGGATGAAGAGACGGCGATGGTTGCGTGGCACGATCCCGGTTGTCGGGTCCGTGGATGCGGCGGCCGAGCCCATAGATTTCATCAACCGTGATTGGTGGTCGGTGGTCCGCCGACCCATTTTGCTGGGCGACAGCTTGCGCGCGCTTCATGCAAAGTATCCAAAGGCGACCTTTGTCGATCTGGGACCGGCCGGTAACCTGAAAACCGCCGTGCAGCACAATATCAAGACGCTCAAGCCGTCTCAGAACCACGCGATCGTCACGCCGTTCGGCACGGGTTTGGCCAATCTCACGCGTCTTAAAACCGCGCTCGCCAAGGAGGTGCAATCGTGACACCTCACGCGCTCGGATCACAAGCGTTTCGCGATGCCTACGGGTTGACCTACGCCTATGTTGCCGGCGCCATGGTCAAAGGGATCTCGTCGGTGCCCTTGGTGATCCGGTTGGCGCGGGCCGGGATGCTGGGGTTCTTTGGCACAGGCGGCGTGCCACTCGATCAAACCACCAAGGCGGTCAAGGACATTCAGTCAGCCTTGGCAGAGGGACAAAGTTTCGGCGTCAATGTCCTGGCCGATCCCGGCGATTCAAAGCGTGAGATGGCGTTGATCGATCAACTGATCGCTCTGAACGTACCGGTGATCGAAGCCTCCGCCTTCATGGAGCTTTCAAAGGCCGTCGTTAAATTTCGCCTTCAGGGTGCCAAACGCATCGGCGACCGGGTTGAGACGCAACGCAACGTTCTTGCCAAGCTTTCCCGGCCCGAGGTTGCCACGCAATTTCTTTCGCCCGCGCCCGCGCCCATGGTGCAAGACCTTTTAGAACACGGCCATATCACACCGGAGGAGGCTGAGGCCGCGCCACTTATCCCCGTTGCCACCGACATCACCGTTGAAGCGGATTCAGGCGGCCACACCGACATGGGCGTCACAAGCACGCTTTTGCCGACGATGCTATCCCTCAGGGACCAGATGCGCGCGATGCACGGCTATGACACGCCCGTGCGCATTGGGTTGGCCGGAGGCATCGGCACGCCCGCGGCGGCAGCAGCCGGGTTTGTCATGGGGGCGGATTACATTGCGACCGGATCCATCAACCAATGCACGCCCGAGGCTGGCAATAGCGACGCGGTCAAAGACCTGTTGCAAACCTGCAGCGTACAAGACACCGCCTATGCGCCCGCAGGCGACATGTTTGAAATCGGAGCCAAGGTTCAAGTCGTGAAAAAGGGCCTTTTCTTTCCCGCACGCGGCAACAAGCTTCATGAGATCTGGCGCAGCCTCCCGGGATTGGAACACCTGCCAGGTGCTGTCGCCCGCGACATTCAGGACAGGTATTTAGGCCGCAGTTTTGATGCCGTTTTCGAGGAAACATGCGCGCATTACGAGGCCGTGGCCCCTGAGGAAATCACAAAGGCCAAAGCGGATCCCAAGGTCAAAATGGCCCTGATCTTTCGATGGTATTTTGTGCATTCCATGCGCTTGGCTTTGGCAGGCGACACATCACAAAAAGTAAACTGGCAGGTCTATTGCGGGCCGTCGCTCGGCGCCTTCAACAATTGGGTCGCGGGCTCTGACATCGAAGACTGGCACACCCGTCATGTTGACATGATCGGCGAACGCTTGATGATTGCCACAGCTGAGTATCTGAGCAAACAGCTGGGCCGGTTCGCAACCGCGGTATAGGACAGACTATGACATGCACGCCCGTGGATTGGTGGGGGCTTTTGAGAGATCCCGTATTTCTGGCTGACCCGCACACGCAACTTGCCGCTCTGCGCGAACAAAACGACATTCACTATGACGCGGAGAGCAATTGCTATTTCGTGCTCGGGCACAAAGCCTTCAGCGATGTGATGCGCAGCCCGTCCATTGGGCGCGACTCGCGAAAGTGGAAGAATGGCTGGTTCTCTGACCCGGATTTTGCGGTCAGGGACCCCGTGGCCCATGAGCTTTTCACCCAGTTCCAGCCGCAAATGATCAACACAGATCCGCCAGATCACGCCCGTATGCGCGGCGTCTATGAGCCTGCCTTTCGCGCGCAAGCCATCGCGGCGTTGG
The DNA here is from genome assembly GCA_039030635.1 of Pseudomonadota bacterium. GTDB lineage: Bacteria > Pseudomonadota > Alphaproteobacteria > Rhodobacterales > Rhodobacteraceae > Roseovarius. The sequence goes on along the minus strand of JBCCDT010000021.1, from coordinate 34,419 downwards.
TGGGTTTGATCGAAAGTGAAACCGAAAACCTTATCGCGGACCTGCCAGAGGACACGCCGTTCAACCTGATAGAGCGTTTTGCGCAGCCTTTGCCCCTGAACGTTTTATGTCGTTTGTTCGATATCCCGTTGGAGATGGCCAATACCGTCAAAGCCTGGAGCAAAGCCTTGATCCAGGTCGGCGACCTGATGATGACGGATCAGCAAAAACAAGACGGTCTGACCGCTCTGCAGGACTTCAAGGCGTATTTGAAAACACAGTTGGCGCACCGCCGCACGGGGCCATCAGAAACCAGTTTGATGCGCCTTGCCCTGGATGGGTTGGACTCTGGTCAGCTCGATGAGGATGAAACGCTGACGAACCTCGCTTCCATTTTGATCGCGGGCCATGAAACCACGGTCACTTTGATTGGCAACGGGCTCATGTTGTTTCTTCAACAGCCGGATCAGTTGGCGCGTCTGCGCGCCGACCTTGGGCTTGCCCGACAAGCGGTTGACGAGGTGCTTCGCTTTGAGCCCGGAGGGAACTTTTTGCTGCGCATCGCGCTGGAAGATTGCGAAATCTCCGGCACTCAGATCACGCAAGGCGCGCCTGTGATCGGGCTTTTGCGCGCCACCAACCGCGACCCGAACCGGTTTTCTGACCCGCACAATTTCGACATCACGCGCACGGGCAATGCGCATCATACCTTCGGCGGCGGCATCCACTTTTGCCTGGGCGCGCCCTTGGCGAGGTTAGAGGGCCGGATCGCTTTTGAAAAACTCGTCGCCGCGTTCTCAACCATAACGCTGACGGCCGAGCCCAAATGGCTCGACATCGGCACAAATGCCCGCAGCCTGGAGGACCTGATCGTGACCGTTAAACGGGCTTCTGCGCCGCAATCAACGGACACGCACCCGTGATCACATCCAGCTCATAGTACCGCCAGAGCGCATCGGTGAGCTCCACGATGTCGATCTTTCCATTGAGATAATGCTCATGCAGCGCCGTCACCGTGAAAAGGAAATGTGGCCGCCAGATTTGATCGCGGGCATCGCGCATGGTCACATTGGCAAACCCCACCTCGTGCAACAGCGCCTCATAGTCTGAAATGCCCTCAAGATGATTCTCCGAGGACGGAAAGACAGGATACTGCTCCAACCGCTCAGGCGAGGTCATCAAAACATCCGACATCACCAACCATCCACCCGGTTTCAGAACGCGAAAGCTTTCACGCAAAAAGGCCAGGCGTGTCTCAAAATGAAATGCTGCTTCAATGCATTCTATGGCATCAAAAAACCCATCATCAAACGCGAGATCCGTGGCGTTCATCACCTGTGCATTGCATCCAGGGACATTTTCCAACGTGCTGGCGATTTGGCGTTCGGAAATATTGATCGCCCAAATATTTTCGGCCGCATAGTGCCCCAGCAAACGTTTTGTAGATGCGCCCATGCCGCAAGCCACATCGAGGATGGTCCCCGTCTTGTCGGGGATCATCGCCAAAAGCTGGTCCTGAAGGGCACATCCGGCAGCATCGAGTGAGGCCGTGCCCTCTTCCCAATAGCCAATGTTGCGAAACTGCGTACCGCCGAGCAGATCCGCCCACATGCCAACCGCGTCGTAGAACACGTGGTCATAGTGATAGTTTATGGCAGCGGCCAGCCGATCCCCGTCTTTGGGCAGCTCCGGCAGCTCAGGCGCCTCATCTGTTTCGGTCTGCGACGTCCAATGCGATGCGATCTTGTCGAGGTCTCGGGGCACAAATCCCATGGAGTCGATCTGATATCCCACTGTTGCCGCCAGACGATCCTTTAGCCTCTGTATCTTCGCCGCGTCCAAACCAGTTTCCTTTGCCAGCTATGTTCACTTTCCAAACCGATCGTTTGAATAGAAAACAGTGTCGTTTTTACGCGCCCAGCCGCGATCTAACGACACGACGAACGCAAACGCAAGTGCGACCGCGCCCCGGTTTGACATCATGATCCGGCGCCGCCGTCGCGGTGTGATGTTTTGCGGGGTGAACCTGCGTTTCGGTCTGCCCGGCTTCAACACCGCGGTTGGATTTTTTATGAACCAAAAGGCATCCGATTTGGACTTGAGGCGACAGCGGTGTTGGGGCGGTTGCCGCTGTCATGGACACGCAGAGGTGTCTTTGGGACCGAAGACAGCCCTGTCAGAGGAACGCAGCTTGGGCCGGACGGGTCATCAGCCCACCCTACCCACACGGCAAATCGCGAGCCCCTAAAGGACTTCAATTCAAGCCCCGAAGATCATCCGCCTCACCGGGATGTTCTACCTGCGGTTCCCGCGATCCCTCAGAAATGCCGAAGATCTGCGGCACGCGCGCGGCCTAGACATCAACCACAAGACAGCGGGGTTTTGGTGGAACCGGTTCAGCCCCTTTTTTGCCACCGCCACCCAAGTCTTGGCCATCAAAACGCGCGGATCAGCATATGCATCTGATCAATCACGCTGTCCGCGCCCGCCGCAACAAGCCGTCTGCCATGATCCGGGCCGCAATGGGATCCGCCTATGAACCCAATGGCGCGCATCCCCGCAGCCTTGGCCGCGGTCACACCGGCCACGCTGTCTTCCACCACGACGCAGTTGGATGGCTCCACCCCCATCATGCGTGCGGCGTACAAGAAAATATCCGGGTGCGGTTTGCCACGCTCCACCAAAACTGTTGAGAAAACATGAGGGTAGACCAGATCAAAGAGGCCTGCCTCCACAAGGCCCAGCGCCAGCTTTGACGGTGTCGAACTCGACGCGACGCATTTTTTGACGCGGATCTGGGCCAGCACCTGCGCGATGCCCTCAATCGGTTTCAACTCCGTGCGATAGGCGTCCAGTATCCTCTGCTCGACCCGCGCTTTGAAATCGCCGGGCAAGGCGCGTCCGGTGTCGGCCTCAATCGCGGCATACATCGCGTCCGCCGGCACCCCTGCAAAGCGCGCGATCACATCCTCCGTCGTGATCGGGTATCCGATCTCGGTCAAAGCATCCGCATCCGCCGCACACGCGATCAGCTCACTGTCGATCAGCACGCCGTCACAATCAAAAATCACGAGGTCCATGGGCTCTCCTTACGGGTCAACGGCCCCAGGGCCTAGCCCCAAAGAAACAGCTCAGACGCCAAGACAAGATGCCGATCCAGGAAATTCTCCATGTGCACGACAACACCGCCTGGGTCGCACAACACCACGGCCAGCTGACCGGGGCCTTCGCGCCGCGGCACAGGGCTGACATACCCTTTGGTGACATCCGGCACCGGACCAGAGCGATGGGTGAGCATCGGGTCAATCCCGTAATGCGCCCCGGCAAAGGTGCAAAACGGCACGCCTTTGTAAGACCCTGAGGTGGTCATGTGCACATGGCCGGAGATCACTTGACGCACATTCCCGTGGCTCAGGACAATGTCGGCAAAAGCGTCGTTATTCTCAAGGATGATGACATCCGTTTGCACCGAAAAGGGCGCAATATTGTGATGCAGCACGATGACCACCGGCTGCTTTGCTGCCTCCGCCAACCGTGCGCTCAGCCAATCGAGCTGCGCCTGGCTCAACCGTCCTGCGCCACCCAGATCCGGGTCAGAACTGTCGAGCACAATGGTCCGATAGCCACCCGCATCCATGACATGATCCACGCATCCGGTATCCGGGTTCCCCATCCCGGCAAACTGCTCCAAAAACGTCGGGCGGTGATCGTGATTGCCCAAGGTCAGAACCGCCCGGGGCGTCAGGGGCGCGATGGCTTTCTCGAACCGGGCATAGGCCTCCGCCTCCCCATGATCAGCCAGATCGCCCGCAAAGACGACAAATTCGGCATCCCCATGCACCGCGTTCACATAGGCCACCGCTTGCTCAAGCCGGTCATGGGTGTCGAGCCCATGGCTCAGCTTGCCGTCGGGAACGAGGTGAATATCCGCCAGCACAACAAATTTCAGCATCAGCCTTTTACTCCGGTCATTGTAATGCCGCGAATGAACAGGCGGCGGGCAAAAAGAAACGCGATCACCATGGGCGCTGTGACCACCGTGGCCGACGCATAGGTGCGACCATAATCGGTATCAAAGGCGGATTGGTACTGCATCATCGACAGGGTCGCCGTCATCTTGTCCTGGCTTTGGACCACAATCAAAGGCCAATAAAGATCGTTCCAATGGGCCACGAAACTGAAAACGCTGAACGCGGCAATCGCGGGCACGGCAGAGGGCAGGATCAGGCGCAAAATGATCTCGATCTCCGAAAACCCATCCACCCGGGCGGCTTGAATGATGCTGTCGGGGAAGCCGCGAAAGAACTGGCGAAAAAGGAAAATGGCAAAGACCGACACGATGAAGGGAAACATCATGGCAAAATAGGTATCCAGCAATCCCACCCGCACGAGGCCGATGTAAAGCGGGATCGACGTGACATTGATCGGAATGGTGATCGCGGCAATCACGGTGCCAAAAAGGATGGTGGAGCCGCGAAATTTCAACTTGGCCAGCGCGTAGGCCGCCGGGATCGCCGTGAGCAATTGAATGACCAGAATGCCCAAACAGACGATCATCGAGTTCATCAGAAAGATCAGATAGGGCTGATCAAACAGCACGCCGTAGTAATTCTCCCAGCCCTTGAACGTCTTGGGAATGATCGAAAAATCGCTGTCATAGACCTCATCGGTGGGCTTGAGGCTCGATGAGATCATCCAGATGAACGGAAACACCATGACCCACGCGCCGAGAAACAACAGCACCGTCGTCACAAACCGGCTCAGGCTTTTGGGGCGCAACCGCCCGACCCATGTGGCCGGGCTGGTGGGGGCAACGGTATCGGCCATCAGTAATGCACACTCCGGTCGGTAAAGAGCGCCTGGATCAAAGCGAACAGAAAGATAATGCCCAGAAAGAACAGCGACAGCGCCGCGGAATACCCCATGTTGAAATACTCAAACCCCTCCAGGAACGCGAGGTAGAGAAACACTTCTGAGGCCCGATCCGGCCCGCCCTGGGTGAGGATCGCGACCGTGTCAAAAAGCTTGAACGCCGTGATCGATGAGGTCACAGCGGCAAACATCGCCGTGGGCCCTAGCATGGGCCAGGTCACGCGAAAGAACTTGTCGATCGGGTGATCGGCCCCATCCATCGCCGCCGCCTCGTATAGGTTTTGCGGGATCGCCGTCAGCCCGGCCAGAAACAGCACCATGTTAAATCCAATGATGCTCCAGAGCGAAATGATGGCCAGCGAATAAAGCACGACATCCTCGTTCCCGAACCAATTGACGCCGGGAATGCCCACCGTCTCAAGCGTGGTATTGATCACGCCTTGCCCACTGTCCATCAACGCCGCCCAAACCAGGGCCATCGCCGCCAGCGTCGATGTCACCGGCAGGAAATACAGCACTTCCAGCACGGAGCGGAATTGCTTTTGCTCCTGGATCGCGATGGCAAGGATCAGGCTGATGACAAACGCGCCCGGCAGGAACAGGGCCGCGTAAAAGAACGTATTGCGCACCGCATTGGCAAAAACCTCATCGCCAAACATGGTGCGGTAATTCTCAAGGCCCACGAACTCATAGTCATCGCTGACCAGCGTGTAATCGGTCAGGCTGGCCAAAAACACCAAGAGGATCGGGATGATATAAATCACGAGGATCAGCACTGTGGCGGGCAACACCAATAGATAGGCCAGCCGTGTCTGCGCGCGCTGCAACCGGGACACCGCCATCACACACGCTCCGCCACGTCGGGGATTTTGGCCGCCAGCCACGCGCCGTCTGCGTCAAAGAACAGCAATTGCGCGGTGTTGAGCATCACGTTCAGGGCGCTTTTCTGCGCCAGCGTGCTCTGCGCGTAGTGATCGCTTTTTTGCGCGCGGACCCGGATCAACGCCTCCGGCGCATGGGGAAAATGACCATGGATCAACACTTCGGGCCCCAGATCCTCAATCATCCGCTTGATCAGCGTCAGCTTGGGCCCCGGGCCCTGCGCCTGCGCCAAAAGACCGGGCGTATCCAGCACCCGGATCGCTTCTGGCCTGATGCCCACATGCACCGGCCCTTGCCCCTCCAGCACCGCAGGCAGCGTGGTGTCGCCAAGCCGGACACCCTGTGGCGTGCGCTCTCCGGCGGCGATGTTGATCTCGGGGCTGCCAATGAACCGCGCGACATCCATATTGGCCGGATCGGAATAGAGCGCGCTTGGCGCACCGACCTGCAACAGATGGCCCGCCTGCAAAAGCGCCACCCGGTCCGACATCGTCATCGCCTCCACCTGATCATGGGTCACATAAACAAAGGTCAGATCAGAGCTGGCATGCAGCTCGGTGATCTCGGCACGCACCTGCACGCGCAGCTTGGCATCAAGGTTCGACAGCGGCTCATCCATCAAGAACACTTGCGGATTGCGCACCAGCGCACGGCCCAAAGCCACGCGTTGTCGCTGCCCGCCCGACAGCTGCGCAGGCCGCCGGTCCAGCAGATGATCAATGCGCAGCTGCTTGGCCACTTTTTCGATCTCGGCGCGAATTTCAGGCCGCGCTTTGCGGCCCGCGGGCGTGACGGATCGCAGCCCCGGCAAGCGCGCATAAAGCGGCAGCCGCGCCATCACCAGCGGCATCGCCATATTCTCGTCCACGCTCATATGCGGGTAAAGCGCGTAATCCTGAAACACCATGGCGATGTTGCGATCCTTGGGCGCACTGTCCGTCACCGCTTGCCCGCCGATCAAAACATCACCGCTGTCAGGCGCCTCAAGCCCTGCCATGATGCGCAGCAACGTGGATTTGCCACAGCCGGATTGACCGACCAAAGACACGAATTCCCCATCCGCCACATCCAGCGAAATATCGTGGAGCACGGCGGTGTCGCCGAAAGACTTCTTGATGTGTCTAAGCTCTAACTGCGCCATGAAAAGTCTCTGATCAAATGAGGCGCGCGCCTCAGGCCGCGGAGGACCCATGGCGCGCGCGTGTCATGTTCAACGTGTCATCAGCTCTTCGGCGATGGTCTTCAGCTCAGCGGCACCCTCTTGCGGCGTCACGTCCCCCTCCATCACCGCCCGGATGGTCGAGGCCTGCTCGCGCCAGATCTTTTCCGACTGCGTGCCAGGGTAGCCAGACCAGGGGCCCGCGCGGTCGTATTGCAGGACTGGCGTCGCGTAATACGGCTCCGCCTCATAGAAGGCGCCCATATACTCGGTCTTGAGAACCTGACGGTTGGTCGGCAGATAGCCTGTGATCTCGGCCGTGACCTGTTGGCCGCGCGGGCCACTCACGAACTTGATGTATTCCCAGACCGCGTCGATCTTTTCGGGATCCTGCGTGGTGATGATGGCCGCGTTGCCGCCGGTGGGCAGCTTGCCGTCTTCATCGTTCCACACCGTGAACGGGTGCGAGCGCAAGTCAAACGCATCGCCCACACGCTCTTGCATGTTGCGCGCGCCCGCAGGCGACAGACCCCAAAGCCCCATGCGCCCTTCGGTAAAGGCCGCAAACTGCGTCTCGCGATCAAGGTCCGTGCGCAGGCCACCCTCTTCATACAACCGGCGCGCCATCTTCATGGCCTCCACCGCGTGCCCGTCTTCATGAAAGGCCACGGCCTGACCATCGTCGGACATCATGCGCCCACCCTGCTGCAGGATCAGCGTCTGAAAGCCCCAGTCGTCGCCGTTGATCAGCCACATAAACATCGGCAAAATGTCATCGCCCAACGCGTCGATCCTTTGGGCGGCATCGATCAACCCATCCCAATCGGTGGGGAAATTGTCGGGGTCAAGACCTGCCTCGCGAAACAGATCGGCATTGTAATACCACTGAATGACCGAGGCGTTGAACGGCATGCCATATTGCACCCCGTCAATGCGCCCAAGATCCAGCATGGCCTCCGAATAATTCTCTTCGGTCCAGCCGTCGCCTTCGGCCTCCATCAAGGGGCCCATATCCACGATCTGGCCTCTTTCGGCCAGCGCCCGGGCCAGAGACGGCAATTGGTTATACGCCTGAAACGCGCAATCGGGCAGCGTGTTGGTGGCCGAGCCGCGGAAGAGCTTGAGATGCGTGTCGCCATAGTTCTTGGCGGGCGCGGCATACTGGACTTCGATCTCGTCCTGCATGGCGTTGAATTCTTTCATCAGCGGCTCATGCTGACGGGTCAGGTGGCCTGCATTCGTCAGGCAGGTGATCACGGTCTTTGCGTCAGCAGAGGGTGCGACTAGCGTCAGCACCGTCGCTGCCGCGAGGGTCAATCGAAACATCGGTGGTCTCCGTTTGGTCAAGGATCAAGCAGCGGGAGCCGTCACGGCCGCTGGGCTCCTCGCGCTCACCACACCAACCTTGTGTTAAGGATTTTTGACGGATTTCGGCGCCCCGGCGTTTGCCATGAATACTTCACACCAAGTCGGCCACTTGGTGCGGCTCGATCTGCAGCGTGACCGTGTCACCGCGCACCACGGCCTCGGTCACTTCGACAGGCGCGCGGCCTTGATCCACGTTTTGGCCCAAAAGACACAGCACCGGTTGCGACGGCGGTATCTCCAGCGCGAGGGCCTCATAGGCCGTGGGTTGGCGCACCTCCACAAAGGTCGCCGCGCGGTGATACTCCGTCACCCCATTGCGCGAAAACGCGTCCGGCACCGACGGGTCTGAACCGTGCGTATCCTCCAAAATATTCGGGAAACGTCGGGCGTTGAAATAATGCCTCCCAAGCGCCGTTGGCACACCATCCACGTGATGCATGAACTCCGCAAAGGGGCCCTGCGCGCCGGGCGGCATATCCAACATGGCCGCGATCCTTGGCGAAAATCGTCGTCGCTGGCGCGTTTGCACGGTGCTGACCACAACGACATGGCCCCGCGCCCGCAGCCCCGTGGCAAGGCGCGTCTGATGACCGATATCGTAAATCACAGGCCGCGACACAAGTACGGCCTCGCGCCCCTGCCAGCAGGAAATGACCCCCTCCTCCGAAAAGGCGCGAAGCGCGCGCCGAACCGCATGGCGCGACGCCCCATACCGCCGGGCAAGCTCGGATTGGGACGGCAGTTTGACACCACGCGCAAAGGCATCAGCGCGCAAATCCGCATGCATCGCATGATAGACATCGCGCCAGTTTTTATCTGCACCCATCGCATCCACCCGTTTGGGGCTGAGCCTAGTCGCAGAATGTGACGTCTCTTCAAAACCAGCCTGCGAAAGATGGGTGTCATCATTGCCCAACGCCCGCGCATCTTGATCCATGCTCAAACCCCGGGGCACAGCGCGCTGACGCCGACACCACCGCCGGACCCTGCCGTCCCTGCCCGCCTGCCCCCGCCTGTCCTCGCCTCAGACGATCTCGCACCATCTCGCATCCGCCGCACAGGCGCAGGCAAATCCCCGTGCAGAGGTCGCGCAATGTCGAATGTCTCTTGACCCAACCGTCTTCTCTGCAAATAAAGAACGGGATGGTTCCGAACAGAGCTCCGGCTCTGGATGGATGAAAAGGGAACACGGTGCGGGCCCAGGATAACCCCTGACCCAATTCCGTGACTGCCCCCGCAACTGTGAGCGGTGAGCAAACCTGAAACACACCACTGGGCGCGTGTTCCAACACACAAAGCCCGGGAAGGTTCAGGCAAGCAGCGACCCGCAAGTCAGGAGACCTGCCATCTCCGGTCCGCGCATGATGCGCGCCGTGATCACCCTAAACCCTGGCGGGGCGCCAAGGGAGGAGATGCGAAACATGGACCAATACGGCCCAACATTGCGATCTTGCTTCCTAAGCGCCTGCGGATTTGCGCGGAGGGCGCGATGCTTCTTAGAAAAACACTCTCACAACTCGACGTAGGCCATATGCCTCCCAAACGGGCGCAAGCCATGGGCCAGCTTGGCTATATGCAATGGCTGGGCGCGCTGCCGGCGATGTCGCACTACATTGATGAGGCGGCGCACGCTTATGCCGTGGCCAAACCCTTTGCCGCCACCTCCCCGGCTGTGGCTGTCTTTTGCGATCTGCTGCTCGCCTCGCTCAAGACGCCCCTGCACCCTTTGCCGCTGAAACTGCCCGCGCGAAAACGGCGCGGCGGGGCGCAAGCGCGGCGCGCGGTCTACTGACGCCCATGCGCCGATTTCCCCCAGAGCGGATCGTGTGCCTGACCGAAGAAACGGTCGAGACGCTCTATCTTTTGGGCCAGGAGCACCGCATCGTGGGCGTGTCGGGATACGCGGTGCGGCCCAAACGGGTGCGCCAGGAAAAACCGCGCGTGTCGGCCTTCACCTCCGCCGACATTCCCAAGATCCTCGCGCTTGAGCCTGATCTGGTCCTGACCTTTTCCGACCTGCAGGCCGATATCGCCGCAGAGTTGCTGCGCGCGGGCGTCACGGTTCTGGGCTATAATCAACGCGATATCGCCGGGATCCTCGCGATGATCCGCCATCTGGGCGCAACGGTGGACGCGGCCCAGCCCGCCATGCAACTGGCCGACGGGTATGAGCGCCGTCTGGATCAGATCGCCGCACAGGCCACGCCCGCGCGCCCCCGCGTGTATTTTGAGGAATGGGATGATCCGATGATCTCAGGCATCAAATGGGTGTCTGAACTGGTTGAGATCGCTGGCGGCATAGATGTGTTTCCACAGCATGCCAATGCCGCCGCAGCCCAAGACCGGATTGTCACCTCCCAGCAAGTGATCGACGCCGCGCCCGATGTAATCCTCGCCTCCTGGTGCGGCAAGAAAGTGCGCCCTGAAAAGATATCCGCCCGCCCCGGCTGGGACACCATCCCCGCCGTCCAGACCGGGCGCATCACAGAGATCAAATCCCCCCTCATTCTGCAACCAGGCCCCGCCGCGCTGACCGATGGTCTTGACGCCATTCTAACCGCCCTCGGCCCCAGTGAAGAGACCCCTCATGACCGTAACAAGCCCCTGCACCGGCATTTGCAAACTTGATGACACCACCGGCTGGTGCCTCGGCTGTGGCCGCACCGGCGATGAAATCGCCGGTTGGGGCGGCCTGCCAGAGCATCATCGCAGCCACGTCTGGGCCCAGATCCCGGATCGGTTGGGCCAACTTGGCGTGGCCTGTCGGCGGCTGCCTTGGTCCACGGAAGACATCCGCGCCTTTGTCGCCCGCACCTGCGCGGAACCGGGCGGGACGTGGCTCATGGGCGTGGTTGGTGGCGTGGCCGAATATATGGTCCCGCCGGGTGCTGCGGGCGAGGTAACGCATGAGGGTGACACGCTCATCGCCCGCACCCAAAACGGTGCTCTGCGCATGGTGATCAATGACAATCTGCGCGCGCTCACCTTTGATCCGCCCGGCCTCGCGTCCGCTCCGCGCGTGGTCTTGGCGGTCAAGCGTGAGGCGGGCCGCCTGCCTGTGGCCCCGGGCCTCAGCGATCTGGGCCATGACGCCCACCCGCTCTTGCCCGACACCGCCACGCGGCTTTTCGATCTGGGTCTGGGGCGCAAAGAGGCCCGGTTTTGCGTGCGTGTGGGCGACGGCCCAGTGGCCTCGGCGCTGCGCGGCGCCTCGGGCTTGCCACTGGCGCAAAGCCTGCCTGTCATTGCGACGCCGCTCCTGACCGAAAGCCCAACGCGCGTGGTGGAAAGTGCCTTGGGCCGGATCGAGGTCCAAGGGACCATTCCGGGCCCGGGATCCACCGTGCCGCCCGGGTCCCACACCCATCTTTTGCCTGATCAACTGAGCACCCAGCGCGCCCTGCCCGTGGGGATGGATTTGCCCCGTGCCTACCTGCCCGGTGCCATCTTCTATCCCAAACTCTGATCCCGAGGTCCCGGGTTATAGGTTACGGGTCACGGGCGCGTATATGCGGCCTCACAACGGATGCGCCCAGACGCATGAGGACGCGCCATGATGCGCCAAAACACCGGCTTTCTGAGCCTCAAACCGGACCAAAATAGGCGGTCTCTCGCCCAGCCCGCCTGAGCGAAAACCCGTTATTTTGTTGACTTTTGACGCCTTCAGGGGTGACCATCATGGCGTTTTAACAATTTCATTTTGTTTCCTGAGTGCAGCGTTCTCACAAACGTTTGTTTTCAAAGAGGAATTAAAATGCGCGACCGTCTCCCCAAAACCAACGCTCGACCTGCATCCACGCAAAATCCGCCGCAACCCGCATATCTCAACATCATGGTCCGCGGTGGCCGGATGACCAAACTGGCCGGTGTCGCGGCCAGTTTTGCCCCCAGCCTTGGCACGATCGGCACCGCCCTCATGACCGGTGCGTCCGCGATCGCCCTAGGCAGCGCTTTGTCTGTTACGGGCGCGCAGGCCGGAAGCTGCGTTGCAGGCGGCGGCACCTATACCTGTTCCGGCCCGGCAGACGCGCTCGCGGATGTGACGCAAACCCTCACGCCCGTGGGCCCGCTCAATGTGGTGACAGAGCCCGGTTTTGGCATCGATACCAGCGTGAGCGGCGGCAATGCCTTTAACCTCGGCTCGGCCAACACGACCTCGATCTATTTTGACGACACCAACATCTCCCCCATCACCGGCGCAGTCGACGGCATCTATGTAAACAATGCCCTCGGGGCCTCCTACGCGTATCTCGACACCAGCGGAACCATCACTGGCGTGGCGGGCCGCGGGGTCAACATGTTCAACTTCGGCGGCGGCTCCACGGTGATCCGCAATGAAAACATCGCCGGCACGGCCTCCGTCACCGGGTATTTGGACGGGATTTACGCCTACACGGACACGACAACCACGGCGCTGATCATCTCAACCAACAACGTCACCGCCATCAACGATCAAGGCATCGACGCCCGCCATTTCGGCACAGGCGCGACCACGATTACAGCCACCAACGCGGCTGGCACGGCCCTTGTGGATGGGTTTAGCGGCGGCATCGTGGCGTTCAATCTGGGCTTTGGGACCGGCTCGATCACCGTGGCGGCCAACAACGTGAACGCCGACAATGGCACCGCGATTGACGCCTATAACGTTTCAGGCCCGGGCATCACGATCACCACGGATGGCACGGTCACAGGCACCAATGGCTACGGCATCCAGACCCGCAATAACGGCACCGGGGCCACGACGATCACCACGACCAACGCCGCGGGCGATACGTTTGTGACAGGCGACGCGGGCGGGATCCGCGCCTATGCCGCGCCGTTGACCACCTCGTCCATGACCATCACCACCAACAATGTGTCCAGTTCCATGGGCAGTGGCATCTACGCCCGCAACGAAGGCACAGGCGGCCTGACCGTCACCGCAACCAATGATGCAGGCACCGCCTTGGTCAGCGGGGACGACTACGGGATAGAGGCGCGCAACTACAATGGCGGCGCCCTGACGATCACCGCCAACCGCGTCTCCGCCAACACCGCGGTCGGGGTCTATGGCTATAACGAGGTGCTCGGCACCAGCCTTGTGATCACCGTGGATGATCAGGTCAGCTCGGGCAACAGCACCGGCGTGGCCGGGTTCAACCGCGGCTCAGGGAGCAACGTCATCAACGTCTCCAACGCCGAAGGCAACGCCATAGTCCTGGCCGGTGGGACGGGCATTTATGGCTACAACCGCAGCTCGGCCACGTCGCTCAGCATCGTGGGCAATATGGTCTACGGCTATGGCGGCAACGGGATCAGAGCGCGCAACTACGGCAGCCTTGGCACTGACGTCACCGTGACCAATTCCGTCGGCACGGGCCAGGTCTTTGGCGATGACATTGGGATCGACGCGCGCAATCAATACGAGTCTTTATTCATCGTTGCCGACAATGTGACCGGGGCCAATCAGGATGGCATCAGGGCCTATAACAGCAACACGGGCGATGTTCTCTCGATCACGGTGTTTGGCGATGTCACCGGCGGCAATGACGGGATCCAAGCGGCCAATTATGGCATTGGCAGCACCAGCATCATCGCATCAAATATCGATGGCACGTCGACTGTCACGGGCGCGAATAACGGGATAAACGCCTATAGTGACAGCTCCACCACCACGCTCAATGTCGCGGCCAACACCGTCACCGGCACCAATGCCAATGGGATCATCGCAAACCATCGCGGCACTGGCGGCTTGAGGGTCTCTGCCCTCAATGGGGATGGCACCGCGACGGCCACAGGCGACACCAACGGTATCTTTGCATACAACACCAATGGCGGGGCCCTCACCGTGTTGGCCAACAACGCAAGAGGCATCAACGGATACGGGATTTATGCCTATAGCGACGGGGTCGCTGGGCTCAACGTGACCACAACGGGCGCAGTCTCTGGCGGCTTGGACGGGATTTACGCCCGGTCTCGAGGCACAGGCGCGATCACCATCACATCCGTCAATCCCGATGGAGATGCTTCCGTCACAGGCTTCGTGAATGGGATCCGAACCTATGCGGATTTACCCTCCTCATACACGACCATTCAGGCCAATAACGTCACAGGCACCACGGGCTCCGGCATCAACGTTGTCCACTACGGCATAGCCGGCGTGACTGTGGAGTCGACCAACGATGCGGGCACAGCTGCGGCCTTGGGCAATATCGATGGCATCCGCGTGGTCAACTACTTCGGTGGCGCGGTTGAGATCACAGCCAACAACGTGGTGGGCAGCAATGACAACGGCATCGAGGTCGACACTGACATCGCGGGCACCGATATCACTGTGACCGTCAGCGGCGATGTGTTGGGCGGCGACACCGGGATCGATATCGACAACGAAGGCACCGGCAGCGCGATTGTTGAGGCCTCCGGCGAAACCAGCTTTGTCCGCGGCCTCGCGGATACGGGCATCTTTGTCGACAATGACAATACGACCACCTACGTCTCCATCACCTCGCTTGGCACAACCCAAGGCGCCGATTACGGCATCCAGGTCGACAGCAGCGGATCGGGCGGTGTGACGATAGATGCCGCCAACAGCACGGGCACCGCCTCCGTCCTCGGCGGGATAGCGGGCGTGTTTGTGGAAAACACCGGCGGCGGCAGCGTGGACGTCGCGGTCGACAACGTGTCCGGCACGACCGGCAACGGCATCTATCTCAGCCAAAACGCCCCCGGCACGTTCATCCGGGTCTCAGCCACCGGCGATGTAACAAGCGACGGCCGCGACGGGATCGGCATTGTCAACGGCGGCTCGGGCTACGTGAATGTCATTTCAACCAATGCCGCGTACAGCACCACGGTGTCCGGCAATGACGATGGCATCGACATAGAAAACAACAATGGCGGAGAAATTTTTGTGCTCGCCAACAACGTGACAGGCACGACAGGCTTTGGGATCACCGCCAGCAATGACGCGTTGGGCACGGACCTGTCAATTACAACGACAGGCGCTGTGTCGGGCGGTGTTGACGGTATGTATGCCAACAATGTGGGCACAGGGGATCTGACAATCTCTGCGTTCAACCCTGATGGCACAGCCACAACGACAGGCGGCTCATTCGGGATCGTCGCGGCCAACTACAATGGCGGCGCAGTGACCGTGACCGCAGACAACGTGACAGGCACAACGCAAAGCGGCATCGTGGCCTTTAACAGTGCGGTGGGATCCACTCTGTCGGTCACGACCTATGGCGACATCCAGGGCAATATCAACGGCATTGCCGCGACCAATCTCGGGGCGGGCGATCTGACCATCACCGTGTCGGGCGGAGTGACCGGCGACAACGCCTACGGCATCCAATCCACCACCAACCCGGGCGGCATGAGTATCATCACTCTCAATGACGGGGCCAATGTGACCGGCGGGGTCAATGCAATCTTCAACAATGCAGGCGACTCCATGAGCACTTTCAACGATGGCTCCACCGTCAGCATGGGGGTGGAGCTAAATGACGGCTCTGATGATCTGACCATTGCGGGCGCGGACATTGTCGGCGTGACCGTGCTCGATGGCGGCGATGATGACAGTGCCGCCGATGGCTTTGTCGATGTGCTGACCTTCGGCGGCTTCAACGGCAGCTTCAGCGCGGATCTTCTCAACTGGGAAGAGGTCGTGTTTGACGCCTCTGACGCCAGTTTCACCGGCGCGGCCATCTCCACGCCCACGGTAGCTTTGCAAAACGGGGCGACCCTCGGTGTCACACAACCGGGCTTCATGCTGACAACGGAGCTCACCATTGATGGCACATCGGGCTTCAACGGCGGCACGCCCGGTGCGGGCAATGTGATGATCAACGGCAACGTGGCCTCAGACGGCACGCTGGGCACCGTGGATGATGCCGCAGGCGACACGCTCACCGTCAATGGCAACCTGACCGGCACCGGCGATTTGGCGGTCGATGCCGATATCTCCACCGGCACCGCCGACCGGATATCGATTGCGGGCAATGCCAACGGCCCGGGCGGGATTTCCGTCAACGGGTTTGGCACCACGCTGATGCCCGCGGAAATCCCGCTGGTCGATGTGGCAGGCGCAACAGCGGCCAATGCATTCTCCCTTTCCAGCGGCAATTTCGTACTGCCGGGGGGCGAAGACGTGCAAGTGATCGGCGCCTTTGCCTACCGCCTCGATTTCGACGCCCCGGCGCAAGAGTTCTTCATCACGCCCTTTGACGCGGGCGGGGCGCTCATCTTCAACCCGTTCGCGTCGGTCATTGAGGCCTATCCCGCGCAACTCACACTGCTGAACACGCCCGGCTCAACCTTTCAGACCTGGGCCAACCGGCCCAGCGTCGGCCAGGGTGCTGTCACCCAAGCGCTGTTTGATTTTGACCCAAGCCCGGACAACGCAATCTGGTTCAGCCTCGCCGGGTCTCAGGCCGAATACCAAGGCCAAAGCACGCTCAACACAGGCGTGGAGACGAACGTCACAGGCTTTGAAATGGGCGTTGATTTCCCCGTCTTTGTGGGCGAAACCGGGCGGCTCGTCGCCGGGGCCAGTTTCCAGATCCAAGAGGCCGACACCGACATCACCGCCCCCATCGCCACAGCCGGTATCAACACCAATGCCAGCTCTCTGACGCTGAGCGCGATCTGGCTCGCTGACAGCCGCTTTTACGCCAGCGGGCAGATGCGCTATTCCAGCTTTTCGTCGGATATGTTCCTGTCGGGCGTGGGCCCTGTCGCGCTCGGCACCCAAGGCGAAGGCTGGGCCGCCAGCATCGAGATCGGGCGCGCCTACGCGGTCTCCGATCTCCTCACGCTGGTGCCGCAATTCCAGCTCACCCATAGTGACGTCAAAGGCGACGGGATTGCCGACCCCTTCGGCTCGGGCCTAGCCGGAACCATCACGGATGGAGAAACGACCGCCGCGCGCATCGGCCTGCACGCAGAGCGCGTGACCGGTCGCGGCTCGCTTTTTGGCTCCATCAGCTACATCCACGCCTTTGATGCCGACACGACGGTGAGTTTCGCAGGCTTCCCCTTCACCACCAGCCTCGATGAAAACCGCGTTGAGCTGCGCGCAGGCGGGCAGATGGGCATCGGCGAAAACTCCATCCTCTACGGCGGGCTAACGGCCCAGGGCGGCCTATCGGATTTTGGCGATGACAACAGTGTCGGTGTCACCGGCGGGATCCGGGTCAATTTCTGACCCGCTTGAGATCCGCGCGAGGTCTAGAAGCGGTCGACCAAGGTGCCATCGAAATACTGCCAATGGCCTGTCTTCTGGGCCTTGGCCTCGGTCTGATACGTCTCAATCACCAAGAGGTCGAGGCCATCCTCCTGCGTGACGCTCACGTCATAGCCCTCGGTACAATTGCCCAGATCCGCCGATTGGTAAAACCCGTCCTCTGACAGCGAAAAGACCGTCACATTGCCCGCGCAGCCATTGCCGCCATCCCAATGATGCAGCACTGCAATCTCTTCCGCCCCGGCCAGCGTGCCGGAAAACGCCAGGGTCAGCGTCTGTTTGAACGAAAACGCACGCAACACCGCACCGTTCAACCGCACGCTGGGCTGCGACACGCCCGCGTCTGAATAGGCCTGCTCAATCTCCAGCGTGACCCCGCCTTTGGTCACGCTGTGTTGGAACGCGTCGGCCTGCGCCGCGGGTGCGCTGAAAGCCATGACCACTGCGGCAGAGGGTAAAAAGGATGTGATGCGACGCATTGTGATTCCCCAATTTCAAACTTTGCAGCAAAACTATTGCGAAAAGGATGTGTCTTGTCATGGCACGTTTTTTTGTATCAACTTCGCTTGAATAACGATCGGCGAAAGGAAATCCGCCGACACAGCAATGATTTTCTAAGACGGACATCTGGGGACAAACATGATCAAACTCAAACTTTCGCTGGCCGCTTTGGCCATCGCCGCCACGGGTCAGGCCCACGCAGGCGACGTGGATTTCGCAACCTACGCGCAATCGCCCGCCGCCCTTTCTGCCATCGCAAGCGCTGTCGCCTCTGCGGGCGGATGCAGCATCCCGCTGGAATTTGATGAAACCGTCGGCAATGGCGAACGCATGCTGGGCGTCCATTGCCGCGGCAATGCGGATGATGAGTTCTCGGCCTTCGTGCGGTTCCTCGACGACGGGTTCTCGCTCTTGCCGCTTGGGTTTGAGTACGCAGGCTAATGTCTGTCCTGCGCGGCTTAGCTCTGGCAGCGGCGCTGCTTGCCGGTGCAAACGCGGCGGTGGCGCAATCCGCCAACCTGATCGAACGGGCGACCGTGGCGGAGGGGAATTGCCAGAACATCACCGATGAAACGCCCAGCCTTCTGGCCGATGGCGATGCGACAACGGCCTGGTCGGCGCAATCTCGGCGGATGTGCGAGCTTGTCTTGCGCTTTGAAGACGCTGTCGCGGCCTCCCAAATCACCTTGTCCACGATCAACCCCGATGAGGGGCCCACAAACGCGGCGAACCTCATCACCATCTGGGGCAGTCACCAACCCTTCGGCCATGTGTTCTTTCGTCTGGGGCAAGCCAACACCGCCACGTCCGAGACGGGCGAGGTCACGATCGACTTCGGCCAGCACGTCAACCTGCATTCCCTCAAGATCATAATGGAACGCACCGCCGGGGGCACATGGCCCAAACTCAGCGGCCTGCGTGAGGTTCGGCTGACCGATGTCACCCTGACCGGCCCCGCAGACACCCAGACCGTCACCAGATGGCCGCAACCGCCCATGGCACCGCTCCAAGGCCCGTCTGATCCCATCCTCTCAGGTCAGGCCACCCAATGCGACAGGCTGGCGGGGATGCTCTACAACCCGGACAGCTACGGCTTCAGCCGCAGCAACACCGATCTGGACGTGCCAGAGGCGCTTGAGGCCTGTCAGGTGGCGCTGTCTCGATCCCCCCAAAGCGTACGACTGGCCACAAATCTGGCCCGCGTCGAACTGATGGCCGAACGCGCGCCACGGGCGGTCGCCCGGCTCACATCGCCCATGTTGGCCGATTACGCGCCTGCGCAATACCTCTTGGGCCGAAGCTTTGAAAACGGCTGGGGCGTTGAAAAAGACCTGGGCAAAGCGCACGCGCTTTACACCGCCTCCGCCGCACAGGATTTCGCCCCTGCGCTCCACAAACGCGCAGAAAAAATCGACAAAGACCGCGCGCAGCGGATTGCCGAAGGTCTTGAGACCGATGACGACAAGACGGTCGAGGCAAACCTCGATCGCGCCGTCGCCCTCAACCACCACCCCTCGATGGGGCTTTACTTCAACCACAGCCTAAAGCACGGGCTGATCACACCAGAGACCGGCTATGATCTCATCGAACAGGCGGCGCAGTCGGGCGATCAGGGGGCTATGGGAACGTATTCCACCAACCTCAATAACGGTCACAAAATCGATCGCAGGGTCCCGGACTCGCAGCATTACAAACTGATGCTGAGCCATTTGAACCTGTATTTCTCGATGACAAACCTGTCCCGTGATGACGGGGCCTCCCACCGGGCTTATTGGCGCACGCGGGGCGCCTATAGCGGCGGGTATTACGCGCTTGAACACTACGCCTACAGCCTGAATGGAGGCGAACACCGTGAGGGTTTGGCCACAATGACCTTTGAACGCGCGATGAAAGAGGCCGAAGGTGGCGACGGTTGGGCGATGGAATGGGTCGCGCAATACTACAAAAAGGGGTTTGGCGTCCCCAAAGATCCGGTGCAGGAACGCGCGTGGCGGTGCAAGGCGCGCGCGGCCAACAACCCCGTGGCGCTGTCCACGTACCTTCCCAATATCCCCGGACAGATTTACAATGGCAACTGCTGACGACACCGCAAACGACGCCCACCCGACGCGGCGCAAGCGCGGCCTTTACGGCGCGGGCACAGTGATCCTCTTCGCGCTTTTGATGCTGCTCCTCTGGTGGCTCTTGGGCAGCAAGGGCGAAGATATCCGCGCCTTGCTGGTCGCATCGCGCGACCACTATGAGGAAAAATATGACAGCCTGCCCGCGCTGGCCGAGGCGGTTCAAACGCCAGAGGCGGCCGTGGGTTTTGCCCAAACCAAAATCTCCATTTCGATCTATGAGGACCGTCTGCAAACCCCCGAGGAGGTGCTCAAAACGCGCACGGCCAACCCCGCCGACGCGGCCATGTTCCTGCGCGCTTTGCTCAGCGAATTGCAGGTCGACACCGTCGCCAAAGCCTCCGCCTTGCCAGACGACGCGCGCACAGCTCTCGTGATTGACAACAGCGTTGCGGAAAGGCCCCTTCCCGATGCGCTGCGCCGCCTCATGGCGCAGATCGGCTATGACGGCGATGACATCCCCCAACACACCCGGACGCAAGTGCAACTGGCCATCGACACCCTGCAAGAGGCCCGCAGCCTGACCGATCAGGCGCTGGAGCGCGCAGATACTTTGCTGGACCTCGACGGTCAGTCCTCCGTGCAGCCGGCCTATATGGATTGGGTCTGGCTTGAGGCGGCGGACGGCACCATTTACGATCCGGTCCTGCCCGACCGCCCCCGCCCCGACACCGTCCGCACCTATGACGCGCCTGCCTCAAAAACCCGGGTGTCGCTGAGCGCGGTCAATGCTTACGGGGAAACCCGGGATATGGTCGCGTGGGAAGGGGCAGCATACGGGGAACCTGTTTCTGTCACCTTTGTGCCGGCCATCGACCCCGCGGGTCGCCTGGCCGGGGATCCCGACATGTCCGATGTTGAGGTTTGGACGCCCGTCCTATCGGTGGGCTCTGACCATGACATCGGCGCGGCAGTGAACCGCGACGGCGACGTGGCGCCCTTGTCTTTGATCCAACAGCTGTTGGCCCAAAACGAGGTGCCCAGCTTTGACGCCCCGACCGTGACCAACCTGCAAATCCGCGCGCTCGATGTCTCCCGCTGGCCCCGCGTGCATCTGGGGCTGTCTGCGGCGGTGGACGGCACACCGCGCTGGCAAGGGGCGCATTTTTCCGTCTCCATCGCCGGGACTACCCCGCCCGTGCGCATCGAACAGCCGTTTTCGGCCCAGCGCAACGTGATCCTCGTCGCCGACCAATCGGGCAGCACGCTGGAAAATGATCACCACGCCTGGATCAAAACCTTCGGGCGCATCCTCACCGATGGGCTGTCGACAAATCAGCGCGTCGCGGTGGCCACGTTCGGCAACGATCCGGTGTTTCACAAACTCTTCCAGGCCGAGCCTCTGATCGACTTCACCCAAGCCATCTATGACGACGCCTGGCAACAGCCGGTCCGCGGCCAGGGCGATTTCGTGAAAGCGTTGGATCATGCGCTCAACGCCATCCTGATTGAGCTGGGCCCCGACCCCCAAGAGCGCACGGACATCATCCTCGCCACCGATGGCAAGGCGGGTCAGGTCATGGATGCCGAATGGCTCGACACGCTGGCAGAGATCCGCACGCGGGCGGCCACGCTCAACGCCGCCATCACCCCGGTCGTGATGGGCGCCTCCGAAGATATCGACCTGGCCCAATTGGCGCGCGAGACCGGTGGCCGCCTGATCCGCATCACAGAGCGCGCCACCCTGCAAAGCCGCGCCACCGCGCTGGCCAATGAACTGGCGGGCGGGATGCGCATCAGCTTCAAGATGCCGCTTGAGCCGCAATTCGACAAAGACAGCACCGTCCCCTTCACCCTCGATCTTGACGGCTATGACGGCCAAGAGACGGCTGAGCTGATCGTCCCCGACACCATCACGGTTCAAGATCCCGGCATCTACCTCAATGTCAGCACCGGCACCCACACGACCTCAAGGCCCATGATCGCCCTCGGCGATGATTTCGATTTCCGCACCCTGATCGGGCGCACGGATGTGTTCCTCGCGGCAGGGCCCTATGACACCAATCAGGTGATCGGCGGGCGGATCAACAACTGGATCACCTATTACGACATCAAATCCGACAACGAAGAGGCCCTGACCGAGGCCGCCCAGACCCCGCGGATCTCCGTGGCCCAGATGCAAACCGTGAACGGGCTGTCCAGCGCGGTTGAGCTGGGCCTGTCCGCCGATCAGAACACACGCTTTCCGATGCTGGCGATCAAACGCACCCACATCCAAGAGGTTGAGGATGGCACAACGGGTCAAGTGGCGCTTCTCAATGATCTCGACGTGCCTGCCTGGGGCCCACTGGCCGCACATACCGCCAGCAAGCGCGATGTCGCCCGGGCGGGGTTTCTCCTCAATGACGCCGAGGCGCGGTTGAACAATTCCGGGCAAAACCTGACCCGCCAATTTGTCGAGGCGGGCGATATCCGCGCCCAGACCAAGACGGACGACCGGCAGACGCTTTTGCTCAATTCCTCGCTCAACCCGGGCCAGGATTCCCTTCTGTTCGCCGATGCCAGCACCGACAGCCTCTTTTGGCACGCCCGCGAAAACAGCGGGCGGTTGCGCGGTTTCGGCCTGTGGGGTGACATACCGCTCAAGGGCTCACGCGACGTGGAAATCGCGGCCCGCTTTGCCGAGATTCAAACCGCGATTGGCGCCTATAACTACGCGGTTCAGCAATCCGCCGCGATGGGGGCCGCCATGGCCGGTGCTGAGGCCGCCGCCGCCATGCCCGCCGCCGTGGCCCTGGGCGGGCTGATCGCCTTCAAATCCGAAGAGCTCAAGCTCTGGTGCTACTCGACCATCATGCTGGGCTACGTCAACGAGGTGATCGAGGGCGACGAAGACGCCATTCTGAACCAAAGCGCCGAGGCCGCAGGCGCCCGTGCCGCAGAACTCTGCAAGATGGAGGGTGGTCCCCAGGATTTTGGCAAGAACGCGTTCAAAGCGGCCTCGAAAGGGTTTTTCGATGCATGGGCCAACCAGTTTGAGATCCCGCAGGTCGAAGACCCCACCGCCAATGTCCGCGATGCCTATGACAAGGCCCAGCGCATGTACAAGCATTTCTACCCCACGCCCAAAAACGGAGAGCAGCCCCCAACCCAGGACCGGTTGCAACGGCTGGTCAAAGCGCTGGACAAATACGGCAATGGCGACGGGCCAAGCTTGCAGACCCAACTGGTCAACAAAGCCTTCACTTGGGGCACATCCAGCTTCAGCCCCGCCTTCCGCGCGGACCTGTCGGGCGCGATCGCGGCCGATCTAAAGTAGCCGTGCCACTTTGGCCCAAGAAAAATCAATCTTAAAGTCGTTTCTTTTCAATAACTTGCGATAATTTTCCAATTTCTTTCGATTTTCGATGAACCTTTTGGCCCGGCGAAACCACCCATCTTCGTAACGCAAACAAGCCAGATGGCTACACCCTACGGAGATCAAAATGTTCAACGCATCTTTCAAAAAATCCATCCTGTCCACTGTCGCAGCCGCGGTTGTCGTCACGGGCATCTCTCTCACCCCTGCCATGGCCGGTGAAGGCGGCGGCGGCGGTCGTGAAGAGGCCAAATGGAACTACGCCTCTTCCACCGAAAACGGTGTCACCACCACAGCCTACGGTCGCAACGGCAATGGTCCTGAGGTCGTCGTGAAGAAAAAGAATGGCTTCATCACCGGTCTGCGCCGGGCCCTCAACCGCAACACCCCCTTCGTGAGCACGGTTGACCCCGATGGCACCAAGCGCATCATCGTCGGCGCCCCGCAGCGGACCAACGTGTCCTACGTGACCCGCCACAACCCGGACGGCACAACCACGACCATCGCAGGCACCCCGGTGCGCGACAACGTGCCCTCCATTTCGATGACCAACGAAGATGGGTCCGTCACAACGATCCGCGGCAACCGCTAAACCCCGCTGCGATCACCAACCTCCCTATCGCGCCGTCCACAGCACATGTGGGCGGCGCGATCTTTTTCGTGCGCGCGTGGCTTGGGCACGGGAGTTGGGCACGTGGCATGAGCGCAGGCCGCGCTTTCGATCCCTAAGCGCCCCGCACACGCGATACCAAGCGCCCAGACCTGGTCCCAGGCCCAGTCCCAGGCTCAGTCCAAGATCCCAGTCCAAGATCCAAGGCCCAGACCCAGTCCCAGGCCCAGTCCCTAACCACATGTCTCAACTGAGGTGTTTCATACCCTATCGCCTGGGTCCGACGCCCAATACCCCGCCCCGCACCTCCATAAGCCACTCACACGCACATGATATTTTTCCTTTTAAATTCATTGTCTTAAAAGATTTTCAGAACTTTTTTGCACCCCACGTTGAACCTTTTCCCGCGCCCAGACGACCCATAATCGTAACGCAAACAAGCCAGATGGCTAAACCTAACGGAGACCAAAATGTTCAACGCAACTTTCAAAAAATCCATCCTGTCCGCCCTCGCCGCCGCCATGGTCGCAACGGGCTCCCTCTCGCCTGCCATGGCCGGTGAAGGTGGTGGCGGCGGTCGCGAAGCCTCCAAATGGAACTACGCGTCGGCCACGGAAAACGGTGTCACCACCACGGCGTTTGGCCGCAACGGCAATGGCCCCGAGATCATCTTTGAAGAAGAAAACGGCGATGTCACAGACGTCCGCGTCGCACCCGATCGCAGCGTGCCTTTCATCTCGATGACCAACCCCGATGGCACGGTCACCACAGTGCGCGGCGATCGCTAAACCCCGCAGCACCCCCCAAACCGCGTATCGCGCCGCCCTCTGTCATGCGGGCGGCGCGATCCTTTTGTGCAGAATTAAAATATTCAAAATCAACGCCTTGTCAGATTTTTCGCGATTTTTCCGAAATCCCTTGAACCTTTTGCCGCGCTCACACGACCCATATCCGTAACGCAATCAAACAAGGCCACACCGGCCCGCACGCATCGGAGATCACTCATGTTCAACGCACCCGCCCTCACCGCCAACAGCGAACACGCCATCCTGTTCACTCTCGCCACCAAAGACGCCACAGACGCCTCTGAGGCCGCCGCCCAAGACAGCACACCGGCCCGCCACGTATGGACCCGCCTGCTCAGTCACATCGCCCAGCTCCGCGTGCTCAACCTGCGCGCAATCTGACGCTACCCAGGCGACCGCCCGCACAAAACGGAGAGACCATGACCCACGCAACGCCCACCATGACGCCCCTGATATCGGACCACCTTGGCACCCGCCTGGCCGATCTGCAGGCAGCTATCACCCGGGCCGCGCGGGATCACGCACAGACAGCCGCTCCCATGAAACAGAACCTCTCCCACACCAACAATGAGCACGCGATGCTCTATGATCTGGCCACCCGTGATGCCCAAGAGGCCACGGCCCGGACCGGCAAGACACACACATCCCCGTGTGATCGCGGCCTCTGGCGCATCTCCCTTTTGCTCTGTCAGCTTTACGTGGTTACACTGCCGCAACGGATACTGATGAAATTGGGGAAATCGGTGGACGATGATGCGCTCCAGCTTGAAAAGGTCGCGAATGGCGATCGTCAGGCCATCGGCGTGCTCTACCAACGCCATCACAAACGGGTCTTCCACTTTATCCAACGCTTCGTGAACGACCCTCAAATGGCCGAGGATCTGGCCAATGACGTGTTCATTGAGGTCTGGCAAAAGGCCCCCACCTATGAAGGCCGCTCCAAGGTCTCAAGCTGGTTGCTGGGCGTGGCGCGCTACAAGGCGCTCTCAGAGGTGCGCAAACGCAAACCGGTGCATTCCAAATCCGATGAGATCCTCGACAGTCTTGAGGATGACGCCGATGACCCCGAAATGGTGTCGCAAAAGCGCGACAAAGGGGCCGCGATCAAACGCTGCATGGCCGCGCTGTCGCGCGATCACCGGGTGATCCTGGAACTGATCTACTACCATGAGAAATCCATCGATGAGGTCGCAGAGATCCTCGATATTCCCAAGAACACTGTGAAAACCAGAACCTTTCACGCGCGCAAACAGCTCTCTGAAAAGATGACGGCGCAAGGTCTGGATAGGGGGTGGCCATGAGCACCTTGAGCGACAAAGACAGAAACGAGCTGTCCCTCCTGCTGCCCTTTTATGCCAATGGCACGCTGGACGCCGCCGACAGTCAGCGGGTTGAGGCCGCGCTGGCCGAGGATGACGCGCTCGCCCGTGAGTTTGACCTGGTGCTTGAGGATCAGGCGGCCATGATCGAGCTGGTCAGCGAAGAAGAGGTGCCAAGCTCCATCTCCGAGCGGTTCAAAGCACAGCTCAACGCCGAAATGGACAAGCCCGCCCCGCGCAGCGAGGCGGCCAATACCCAAGACGGGTTCCTGTCCCGCCTGATCACAGGCCTATTCCCCGCCCAGCCCCGCGCCTATGCGGCGGCGGCGATCATGGCGGCGGTGGTGATCCCTGCGGTCGCGCTTGTCTCCTATCAGGCCGGCCAAGACGGCCCCGCCCAGTATCAAACCGCCTCGGGCGAGGATCCCGTGGCCCCAGATGCCATGCGCGTCCTCGTGCGGTTCAACGCGGCGGCGGATTGGGCGTCAATTGACGCATTTCTTCAGGAAAAAGGCGGTCAGATCGTCAACGGTCCGACGCCCGATGGGTTTTACGAGTTGGAATTTAAGTATGAGGACGGGCTGGCGGAAGAGTTGAACGCCGTGACCGATATCTTCGAATTTGCACTACCAGCCAATTAGGACAATCTGGGGAGATTTACCATGGCTCAGACCGTAAATACCAAAGCAATCGGACGGACAGGCCCGCTCCTTGCCGCGATCCTTACAGCCCTCGTCCTGGGGTCTTTATCCCCCATGGCCTTGGCCGAAGGCGGCCGCGCAGGCGATGAGACAACCACGCGCGCCAAACCAGCCGCCACAACCACGACAACGACCACGGCGGCGCAGCCCCGAGCAACCCCTGCTCCGGCCCCAGCGCCGACGCCAACCCGCACGCCCACAAGAACCACGGCGGCCCCCGCGCCCGCGCCCGCCACGACCACCCCCCAACCCGCACCGCGCCAGACCACCCAACCGCGCGCGCCCCGGGTCATCATCGAAACCGCGCCCAGCGGTCTGCCGCCCGAAGGTGAGACACGCTTTGTGCCCGATGAGTTGATCGTGCGGTTTCAGTTCTCCTCGACCAACGCCTCGCGCAATCAGGCGATCCGGGGATTGGGCATGTCGCATCGCGGCGTGCGCACCTTCGTGTTGCCCAACGTGACGGTGCATCTTTACCAATTGCCGCCCGGGCTCAGCGTGCGCGAGGCGATCACCCGCCTTGAGGCCAGCGCGGCGGTGGTGAATGCACAGCCCAATTACCTCTACGCCGTGCAGCAAAGCGACACGGCAGGCAAGCTGCCGCAATTCGGCAATGCCAAGGTCGAACTGGCCCAGGCCCATGCCCGCACCACCGGGGCCAACACGCGGATCGCCGTGATCGACACCGCCGTCGACACCGCCCATTCCGAATTCGCCAACACGCGGATGTCGTCCTTTGATGCCACGGATGGGGCCAGCAATGTCGATGCTCACGGCACCTCCGTGGCGGGGATCCTCGCGGCCAATGGCAAGCTGACCGGCGTGGCACCCGATGCAGAGATCATCAGCATCGCGGCCTTCTCCACCGATGCCTCGGGCCAGACCCATGGGGACACCTGGACCATCATGAACGCCTTCAACATCGCCCATGATCAAGGCGTCCACATCCTGAACATGAGCTTTTCCGGCCCGCGCGACCCGCTCTTTGAACGCGCGATGAAGGGCGCGCAAAAGGCCAATATGCTGCCTGTGGCGGCGGCTGGAAACGAAGGACCAGAGGCGGCCACGCTCTATCCCGCTGGCTATGACACCGTGCTCTCCGTCACCGCGATTGACAGTGACAACACCGTCTACGCCCAGGCCAATGCCGGCGATCACATCGATTTTGCGGCCCCCGGCGTCGATCTTTTGGTTCTGGGCAACACGTCGGGTTTCCGCACCCAATCGGGCACCTCCATGGCCACGGCCTATGTCAGCGGGATCGCCGCGCTGACGCTTTCGGCCAACCCGGGCGCGGATGATGCCCTGATCCGGTCCATGCTGGAAAACAGCGCCATCGACCTCGGAGATCCCGGAAAAGACGGGCTCTACGGGCATGGTTTGCCAAGTGCCGCGGCGGCCACCAGCGGGCTCCTGAACTGAACCGCGGATCAATGCAGGGTTGAGCGGCTGCGGGTGTGCCCCGTTGCGCGCGGCCTACACATCGCGAAAACCTTGAAAAAAAGGCCCTGAAAGGTTGACTTTCGGGGCCTGCGCCCGTGAATTAACCTCAGTTTAAAGGACGAATAGACACCACGCGAATTCAGCGTGGCCAAAATGCATTGGGGATAATGATGCGTGGGCTTCTTCGGAAAATCAAACGGCGTAACGCGGGCGAGCTTGAGCAGGCACGCCCGGAATACCTCAACATCATGCTGCGCGGCGGCCGGATGACCAAAGTGGCCGGGGTCGCGGCCAGTTTCGCCCCCACGCTCGGCACGGTCGGAACCACGCTGTCCCTCGGGGCCTCCTCCATCGCGCTTGGCACGGCGCTGTCGGTCTCTGGCGCACACGCGGGCAATTGCGGGGCGCTCGGCGGCGGGGCTTACGTGTGTATCGGCCCGGCAAACCCGGCAGCGGATGTCACCCAGACGTTCAACTACGCAGGCCCGGTGAACGTGGCGACGGCAGATGGCTTTGGCCTCGACACCAGCGTATCCGGCGGCAACGCCTTCAATTTCGGCTCGGCGGCCACGACCTCGATCAATTTTGATGAGCTTTATGGCGCGGACATCACCGGTGACAATACCGGTCTTTATGCCTATGGGCAGGCCGCATCGACCTTTGTGACCCTGAACACGACCGGTACGATCACCGGCAACAATGGAAACGGGATTTCCGTCATCAACAATGGGTCGGGCGACACAACCATCGTGAACCAAAACGCCACCGGGACGGCATCTGTTACAGGCTATTTTGACGGCATCAGAGGCTATGCCAACGGGTTGACGACTAATCTGTCGATCACTGCCAACAACGTAACGGCCGTCACCGGCGATGGCATTTACGGTTTTAGCTCCGGCTCAGGCGATCTGACCATCACCTCGACGAACGCAGCCGGTACGGCGCAGGTCACCGGGTATGACGACGGCATAGATGCGCGCCACTACGGCGATGGGGCAGTGACCATCACAGCCAACAACGTAAGCTCGACGGATAACAGAGGCATTTATGCCTATGGCGATGGGTCCACAACAACCATGTCCATCACCGTGGATGGCACGGTGGAATCCACCAACGACTCCGGCATTTATGCGCGCCATTACGGCTCTGGTGATATGACGATCGCGGTCACCAACGCCGCAGGTAACGCGCAGGTCACGGCGAATAATTACGGCATAAATACACGCAATGAAGGTGACGGTGCCTTGAGCATCACCGTCAACAATGTGAACACGACAAATGACACAGCCATCTATGCCTATGGCGGCAATTCTTCGACGACCATGTCGATCACGGCGGATGGCACGGTGGACTCTGTTGGCTACACTGGCATTTACGCGCGTCATCGCGGCACAGGGGACGTGACGATCACGGCCACCAACGCGGCGGGCGACGCGCAGGTCACCGCGAACAATCGTGGCATCTCGTCCCGCGTCTATTATGGTGCGACGTCGATCACCGCCAATAATGTCACCGGCTCGGGGTCCCAGGGGATTTACGCCTACTCCGGTGGCGGTGAGATTTCCATCACCGCAACGGGTGTGGTCGACGCCGGCGACAATGGCATCGAAGTGCGCAACTACGGCACAGAAGGCACAACCATCAATGCCACCAATGCCGCAGGGGATGCCTCTGTGACCGGTGGCAATAACGGTATCTACGTCTACAACCAATTTGGAACTGGCGCCGTCAACGTGACAACCAACAACGTGACCGGGACCAATACGAACGGAATTAACATCCGGGCGAATGGCGTTGGCGGCACCACTGTGACGGCGACCAATTCGGCCGGGACAGCCAATGTCACAGGCGATAATTTCGGCGTTTACGTGTATAACTACTACGACGCCGCCAACGTCACCGCCAACAATGTCTCTGGTGACACAAGTGACGGTATTTACGTCAGAAACGCGGGGGCCTCGACTGACATCAACGTCACAACAACAGGCGCAGTCACATCCGGCAGCGATGACGGGATCGAGGCGCGCAACTACGGCACTGGCACCACAACAATCTCTTCAACCAACGCCGCTGGCGACGCATCGGTCACAGGGGACGACACCGGCATCTACGTGTACCAAAACTTTGCGGCCGGTGCTGTTTCCGTCACGGCCAACAATGCAACAGGCACGTATGGGTACGGTGTTTACGTGCGCAACTTTGGATCTGGTGACACCACCGTCAACATCGCAAATGCCGCCGGAACTGGCGCGGCGACCGGGTATAACGGCGGCGTTTACGTCTACAATCAGTACGACGCAGCAAATGTCACCGTCGACAACGCATATTCGGCCAGTGGCGATGGTATTCGCGTCTACAATGCCCCCACCGCCACCAGTGTGTCTGTCACGGTCAATGGAAATGTAACCGGCAACGGAACCGGTATCTACGTCAACAATGACGGCACTGAGGGCGTGACGATCACCGCCACGAATGCCGCCGGCACCTCGCAGATCAACGGACAAAGTAACGACGGCATCTATGTCTATAACGAGTTTGGCGGCGCGGTTTCCGTCAGCGCCAACAACGTGTACGGCTACGATGACGGTGTTTACGTCTACAATTCCACTGACGGGACATCCGTTTCGGTCACGACCACAGGGACGGTCACGTCGGCATATGGCACGGGCATTAATGTCGAAAACAACGGCACTGAGGGTGTCACAGTCAACGCGACGAATGCTGATGGCACCGCATCGGTCACCGGTTACTACTACGGCATCTATGTCGACAACTTCGATGGCGGCGCCGTGGATATCAGCGCCGACAACGTGACCGGTCAGAACTATGACGGCATCTATGCTTTCAATAACAGTGATGGCACCAGTATCTCCGTCGCCGTCACCGGCAATGTGACCGGCGGGTATGAGGGCATCCACGTCTATAACGGTGGCACCGGTGATGTAACGGTCACGGCCAGCAATGCCGCCGGGACCTCGCAGGTGACCGGGCTCGATGATTACGGTATTTATGTCGACAACAACAATGGCGGTTCGGTCACGATCTCAGCCAACAACGTATCGGGGGATGAAGACGGCATATACGTGAAAAACGATACGGACGGAACATTCGTGTCTGTCACCACCACGGGCACAGTCACCTCGCAACAAGAGGATGGCATCTACATCGACAATGAGGGAACGGGCGGCGTCACAGTCAACGCCACAAACCCCGATGGCACCGCTGACGTGACGGGCTATAACTACGGCGTCTACGTGTACAATAAAAACGGTGGCGCGGTAGATGTCAGCGTCGACAACGCAACCGGTCAGAACCAAGACGGTGTGTATGTTTACAATGATGGCGACGGAACAACCGTTTCTGTCACGGCCAACGGCAATGTGACGGGCTATGACTACGGGATTCGCGTCGAGAACAACGGCACTGGCGGCGTGACGATCACCGCCAACAACGCGGCCGGCACGTCTCAGGTCACCGGGCAAGAATATTACGGGATCTATGTCGACAACAACAATGGCGGCGCGGTCGTGGTCAGTGCGGACAATGTGGCAGGATATTACGACGGGATTCTTGTGAACAACGACGCCGATGGGACGACCGTTTCGGTCACGGCCACGGGCACCGTCACGTCCGTGAACAATGATGGTATTGACGTCAACAACTACGGCAGCGGCGGCATCACGGTAAATGCCACGAACGCCAATGGCACGGCCCTGGTCGATGCAAATGCAGGTGACAACGGGATTGAGATCAACAACGACAATGGTGGCGCGGTGATCGTGTCCGCCGACAATGTCATCGGTGAAGATTTCGGGATCGAAGTCGACAACGACAGCGACGGCACCTCAGTCACCGTCAATGTGTATGGCTCCGTCACCTCCTATGATGACGACGCGATCAACATTGACAACAACGGCACCGAAGGGGTGACCGTCACGGCCACCAATGCGGACCAGTCTGTTCAGATCGACTCGACCACGGGCGATCACGGCATTTACATCGACAACAACAATGGCGGTGCGATCACCGTCACCGTGGATAACATCGTGTCCGAGGACGAAGCGCTCGACCTCAACAACGACTCCGATGGCACCTCAATCATTGTGACGGCCTATGGTACGATCCAGTCCCTCACCGAAGAAGGTATCGACATCGACAACTACGGCTCCGAAGGTGTGACCGTGACCGTCACCAATGCCGATGGCACCGCCGAGGTTATCGCGGACGAAGACGGCATTGAGATCGACAACAACAATGGTGGCGGCGTGACCGTCACGGTCGATAATGTCACGGTGCTTGACGAAAATGACGCGATTGATGTGGACAATGATGCCGATGGCACATTCGTGAACGTGACATTGAACGGCACGGCCACAACCGTGGATGACCGAGGCATTGAAGTGGACAACGATGGCTCTGAGGGTGTGACAGTGACCGCGACAAACGCGGACAATACATCCCTGATCAACTCTGACGACAGTGACGGTGTCTATGTAGACAACAACAATGGCGGGTCCGTCTCCGTCGAAGTGGATATCGTGACCGCCGATGACGAAGGCATCCAAATCGAAAACGATGTCGCCGGTAACTCCGTCGATGTGACCGTGAATGTCAGCGTGACGTCCAACACCCAAGAAGGGATGTTTATCGAAAACTACGGGTATGGCGGTGTCTATGTCACGGCGACCAACGCCACGAACAGCGCGCTCGTCTCGGGCTATTTCGACGGTATCTTCGCCAGGAACTACAGTGGTGGTGCGATCGACATCACCGTCGACAATGTCGAAAGTCAGCAAAGCAGCGGCGTTGACGCCTATAACGATGCCTCAGGAACGTCTCTGTCGCTGACAGGTTATGGCACGCTGAGCGGGTATGAAAACGGGGCCTTCCTGAACAACGAAGGCACCGGCGACCTGATCGTGAACATTTCCAACCCCGATGGCACGGCTTTGGCCGAAGGGACCTATTCCGGTGTCGATGCGTATAACGAAAACGGCGGCGCGGTGGATGTGACCGTCGACAACGCAACCGGCACGAACTACTACGGCATCGCCGCGCAAAACGATGCCTCCGGCACCAGCCTGAGCGTTACAAGCGCGGGCACAACGAGTGGCGGGTATTACGCTATCATCGCGCGCAACTATGGCTCTGGCGATCTGACCATCGATTCAACCAATGCCGATGGCACAGCGCAGGCCACGGGCGGACGTACCGGTATCTACGCGCGCAACACCAATGGTGGCGCGATCGATATTTCCGCAAACAATGTCACGGGAACAACCATCAACGGCATTGAGGCCTATAACGATGGGCTGGGCACGGACCTGTCTGTGGACACAACCGGCGATGTGATCGGCAACACGAACGGCATCTTGGTGCGCAATCAGGGCACAGGTGACGTCATCGTTGCGGCCACCAACGCAGATGGCACAGCCAGTGTCACAGGCGGCACCTTGGGCATCCTCGCGCGCAACTACAATGGTGGCGCAACGGATGTCATCGCGGACAACGTGACCGGCACGACATTCGCGGGCATCTACGCAAGCAATGACGCAACAGGGTCGACCATATCGATCACGACCTATGGCGACATCCTGGGTGACAGCAACGGGATCGAGGGTTTCCAAAATGGCACCGGACTGCTGAGCGTGACATCTTCCGGTCGCGTCACAGGCGCTGCATTTACCGGCATCTACACCAACACAGGCCCTGGCGGTCAAACGTTGATCACGTTGGAGGATGGCGCGGATGTGTCAGGTGGCACCTATGCGATCTTCAATGACGCGGGCGACAGTGACAGCTACTTCAATGACGGCTCGACCGTGTCGGGCGTGTCGGTCTTCAATGATGGCTCAGACGACCTGACGATTGCGAACGCGGATATCACCGGCGTGACGGTGCTCGATGGGGGCGATGACAGTGATGTGGCGGATGGGTTTGTGGATCTGCTGACCTTCTCGGGCTTCGATGGCAGCTTTGGCGCGGATCTGTTGAACTGGGAAGGGGTGATCTTTGACGGGTCAAACGCCACCTTCACCGGGGCTGCGATCACCACGCCGACCATGGCCTTGACCAACAACACCACCTTCAGCCCGAGCGACCCCAACTTCATGCTCAATTCCGAGCTGAGCGTGGATG
>JBCCDT010000020.1:0-40272 GCA_039030635.1 Pseudomonadota bacterium | reverse complement strand
CGAGATCACGATCGGCGACACCGTCGAAGTGTATCTTGAGCGGGTTGAGAACGCTCGCGGCGAGGCTGTCATCAGCCGCGACAAGGCCCGCCGCGAGGAAGCCTGGGACCGCCTGGAGAAAGCCGCCGAGAAAGACGAGCGCGTCGCCGGTGCGATCTTCGGTCGTGTCAAAGGCGGCTTCACCGTCGATCTGGGCGGTGCCGTGGCCTTCCTGCCCGGCTCTCAGGTCGACGTGCGTCCGGTGCGCGATGCCTCTGCGCTCATGCACATCGAACAGCCGTTCCAGATCCTCAAGATGGACCGTCGCCGGGGCAACATCGTTGTGTCGCGCCGTGCGATCCTCGAAGAATCCCGCGCCGAACAGCGTGCCGAGGTCATTGGCAACCTGACGGAAGGTCAGGCTGTGGACGGTGTCGTCAAGAACATCACCGAATACGGGGCCTTCGTGGACCTGGGCGGTGTGGACGGCCTCTTGCACGTGACCGATATGGCATGGCGCCGGGTCAACCACCCCTCTGAGATCCTCAACATTGGCGAGACCGTCAAGGTGCAGGTGATCAAGATCAACAAAGAGACGCACCGCATCTCCCTGGGTATGAAGCAGCTGCAGGAAGATCCGTGGGATCTGGTCGCCGCGAAATTCCCGCTGGAA
This sequence comes from Pseudomonadota bacterium, assembly GCA_039030635.1. Classification (GTDB taxonomy): domain Bacteria; phylum Pseudomonadota; class Alphaproteobacteria; order Rhodobacterales; family Rhodobacteraceae; genus Roseovarius. Next base: position 39,620 of record JBCCDT010000020.1, on the reverse strand, counting down.
TCCGTGCACACGGGCCGCGTGACGAACATCACCGACTACGGTGCGTTTGTTGAGCTGGAACCGGGTGTCGAGGGCCTCGTGCACGTCTCTGAGATGTCCTGGACCAAAAAGAACGTCCATCCGGGCAAGATCGTCTCCACCTCTCAGGAAGTGGAAGTCATGGTTCTGGAAATCGACGGCACCAAGCGCCGCGTGTCTCTGGGTCTCAAGCAGACCATGCGTAACCCTTGGGAAGTCTTCGAAGAAACCTACCCCGTGGGTGCCGAGGTCGAAGGCGAGGTCAAGAACATCACTGAATTCGGTTTGTTCGTTGGTCTCGACGGCGAAATCGACGGCATGGTGCACCTCTCCGACCTCAGCTGGGACGAGCGTGGCGAAGACGCGATCCAGAGCTACCGCAAGGGCGATGTCGTTCAGGCGGTCGTGTCTGAGATCGACGTTGAAAAAGAGCGCATCTCGCTCTCCATCAAAGCGCTGGGCGGCGACAAGTTCGCCGAAGCGGTCGATGGCGTGAAGCGCGGCTCGATCATCACGGTCGGTGTCACCTCCATCGAGGATGGCGGCATTGAAGTGGAGTATGAGGGCATGAAGTCCTTCATCCGCCGCTCTGACCTCTCCCGTGACCGTGCCGAACAGCGTCCTGAGCGTTTCTCGGTCGGCGACAAGGTCGATGTGCGTGTGACCAATGTGGATGGTAAAACCCGCCGTCTGGGTCTGTCGATCAAAGCGCGTGAGATCGCTGAAGAGAAGGAAGCCGTGGAACAGTATGGCTCCTCTGACTCGGGCGCATCGCTGGGCGATATCCTCGGTGCCGCGCTCAAGGGCGACGAAGAGAAGTAAATTCTCCGCCCCAAAATTTGAAAAGGCCCCAGCCGCCCGTGCTGGGGCCTTTTTTCTCGGGCCGGTTTCGAATGTTCTTCCGTGACCTGCGACAATGCGAATCATGTGCGCGGGATGCTTTTCAACTTTGCGATGCATGGCGCTCCGGCAGGTCGGAAACGTGACTTGTCTCAAAAATAACGAAAAATTCGCTCGATAAACGGCGGATTAGGCGTTTCCTCGCACAGCGCGGCTATTTCCGTTTTTTTGATTTGTAACTATAGTTTACCAATTCCTAGAGCCGGACAAAGAGCTGGCTGAAAGACTGCCCAGGGAGATGCGCGATGATTAGGTCGGAACTCATTCAAAGGATCGCCGATGAAAATCCGCACCTGTTTCAGCGCGATGTTGAGCGGATCGTGAACACGATTTTCAATGAAATCACCGATGCGATGGCCGCGGGCAACCGGGTGGAATTGCGCGGCTTCGGCGCGTTCTCGGTGAAAAAGCGCGACGCGCGCACCGGGCGCAACCCGCGCACGGGTGCGTCTGTCGATGTGGAAGAGAAACACGTCCCGTTTTTCAAGACCGGCAAGCTCCTGCGCGACCGTCTGAACGGAAAAGCCTGATGAGATACATTCGCTACGCCATTCTGGCGTCGATTGCCGTGGGTCTGATCGTGATCGCCATGGCCAACCGGGGCGTCGTGACGGTAAAAGCGCTGCCCACGGAATTGGCGCAGATTGCCGGGCTTAACCTGACCTATGATGTGCCGCTGTTTGTGGTGATCTTTGCCGGCATCCTGGGGGGGCTCGTCCTCGGGTTCGTGTGGGAATGGATCCGCGAGGCGCGCGAACGCGCCGAGGCCGCCCGCACGCGGCGCGAGATGGAGCGCATGAAGGCAGAGATCAAACGCCTGAAGGCGAAAGGATCAGAGCCGCAAGACGAAGTGCTGGCGCTTCTTGATAAGGCCAGCTAAGCCTCGCACCCATGTCTGATGTCAAAGTAAAAATCTGCGGGCTCACGCAGCCTGACCATGTGGCTGATGCCGTGGCGGCAGGTGCGGATTACCTTGGCTTCAACTTCTTTCCCAAATCACCGCGTTACGTGGATTTTGAAACGGCGGCCACCCTCATGGCCGATGTGCCCGAGGCGGTGATGAACGTGGCGCTTGTGGTCAATGCAAGCGATGAGGATCTGCAGGCCCTGATCGACATCGCAGCGCCCGACATCTTGCAACTCCACGGCTCAGAGAGCCCGGAGCGTGTGGCTGAGATCAAGGCGCGGTTCGGCGTGCCGGTGATGAAGGCCATCGGCATCGCCGAGGCCAGTGACCTGCCTCAGATTGACGCCTATGGCGCCGTTGCAGATCACTTGCTGATCGATGCCAAGCCGCCCAAAGGCTCGGACCGACCGGGGGGCAATGCGGTGACCTTTGATTGGACGCTTTTGGCCGGGCGCGACATTTCCGTGCCGTGGCTCTTGGCCGGAGGGCTGGTGGCGGACAATGTGGGGGAGGCCATCGCCCGCACCGGGGCGCGCCAGGTTGATGTCTCCTCAGGCGTGGAACGTGCGCCGGGGATCAAGGATGCAGGTCGCGTACGCGCGTTCATTGAGGCGGCCAGGGTATAGGCCCGCCCACTTCCACGTAGACAGATCGCCCAATCCGCGCATAGCATCCTGACAGCTTTGCAAGGATGTTTTGACATGCGTAAACATTTGACCGCGCTTTTGGCTGCTTTCTTGATCAGCCCCACCACCCTCAGCGCGGAAGGGTTCCACCCCAGCGAAAACTGCTTTGAGATCCTCAACCGGGCCAGCGATGTGGATCGCGTCCTGCTGGCGGCTTGGGTGATCGGGTATCTGGACAAACAAAACGGCAATGCCACGATGGTGCGCATCGACAATGCCCGCACCGTGTTGGGCAATGTCAGTGAATATTGCGCCCAAAACCAAAGCGCCACCCTGTTGGAGGTGGTGGCCGCCAGCCAGCGCAGCGCGCCGGACCTGCCGGGTTCACCGGCCCATGCCCGCGCCTTTTTGCATCAATTCCTGACGCCCAGTGTAGACCGGGCCGCGATGACCGCCCAAATGCGCCCGACGGAGGCTGAAATCCGGGCGGTTTATGCCGCGCCTTTGGCCGACCGCCTGATTGCCGCCTATGCCGAGATGTTCAAACCCGGCGTGGCAATTGGGCCCAATCCCGGCCAGACGGAGGTGCTGCTTTGGGGGTCCACCACGGACGCGTTGCGCGCAGGTGCCCCCGCGCTCGCCGATTTTCCGGGCGGGTACAAAGAGGTGCGGGGCTTTCTGCAAGGCAGCCATCCTATTTTCCGCTTCAAGTTTGTCGAACCGGGGGAACAGTTGGGCATGGCCTTTGACGGGCTGATCTTCATCAACAATCGCTACGTGCTGATGCCCAAACCCTGGCGCGTGATGAACTGAGCCATGTCGCGCAAGCGTCCGGGGGTGTACCCACCGCTTGTCCTGCATGTTGGCCACTCCAAGACCGGGTCAAGCTTCATTCAGTCCGCGCTGGCTTTGAGTGCCGCAAATCTTTCCTCGCGCGGCGTGATCTACCCGTTTTTTCATGAGAATGTGGACGCTGCCGCAGGCAAGATCACCGCTGGCAACACGCAGATCTTTCGGCTGGCCGACGCCTACATGCGGACGGTGAAAACTCACCCGTCGGCGCAGGCTGTCTTATTTTCCCGCGAACGCCTCTTTCATGAACTGTTGGACCACAAGGACGTTCTGGATGGGCTGCGTGGCCTTGGTGTCCCTGTCCGGGTCGTGCTTTTCATTCGAAACCCGGTAAGCCACGCGGTTTCGCGCTATTGCCAGGATGTGAAGCGCGGCGGTTTAACGTCTGAGTTGCCCGAAAGCTTGAAAGCCTATGATTTTCCCAGAAAGGTCACCGCGTTTCTGGACCACATGAACGCGCGTGATGTGCCTGTGACCGTGCGGAATTATTCCGTGCATGCAGGCCGCCTGTTGAAGACGGTATGGGATGGCTTGGGGCTGGATGTGGATGCGATGGTTGAACCGCCGGTCAGGCGCGTGAACCGATCAATGACCCGGTCTGAGATTGCCATTCAGAAAGCATTTAACGCCATCTATGGCCATATGAGCAGCCGGTTTATATCCGACAGGCTTTGCGATGAGCTTCCGGATTTTCCGGTTGAGGGCGGGCCGCCCCTGACCCGAGCGGACTACGACCGTTTTGTGGATCATGTTCAGCCGATGATCGAGGATGCGAATACCCGGATCGCAGTCAATGAGCGATATGTCATCGAAGCGTTCGACACTCTCCAAACCTGGTCGGATACCGATGAAGAAGGGCTTGATCTGACCCCCGCGCAGGTTGATGTGCTGCGCCGGTCTATCAAACAGGTAGAGGCCGAGCATGACGTGACATCGGACATCGATCGGATCCTCAAAGGGCAATTGATCAAGGACGCGCTGTCGAAAACGGATCTGTTGGCCCTAAGGCAGCTCTATCCGCTTTTGGCCGAAGACATTTGATCTGATCATGTCTGGCAGATGCGACTTTGCCGCGCCGCTTTGCACTGGAAAATCTGGCCCGCGTCCCATATTCAACACCTGAAACAACAGGAAAAACGCGCCATGGATGATCTTTTCAACTCCTTCATGAACGGACCGGATGAAAAAGGCCGGTTTGGTCAATTTGGCGGACGATTTGTCTCGGAAACCCTGATGCCCCTCATTCTGGAGCTTGAGGCGCAGTACGAGCACGCCAAAACCGATCAAAGTTTCTGGGATGAGATGAATGATCTCTGGACGCATTACGTAGGCCGCCCGAGCCCGCTCTACTTTGCCGAAGGACTGACGGAGCATCTGGGCGGGGCGAAAATTTATCTCAAGCGAGATGAGCTCAATCACACCGGTGCGCATAAGATCAACAACGTGCTGGGGCAGATCCTGCTGGCGCGGCGCATGGGCAAGACGCGCATCATCGCGGAGACCGGCGCGGGCCAGCACGGCGTCGCCACGGCCACGGTCTGTGCCAAGTTCGGCTTGAAATGCGTGGTCTACATGGGCGCTCATGACGTGGAACGGCAAAAGCCCAATGTGTTCCGCATGCGCCTTTTGGGGGCGGAGGTGGTGCCGGTCACGTCAGGGCGCGGCACGCTCAAGGACGCGATGAATGATGCCCTGCGCGATTGGGTCACCAATGTGCATGAGACGTTTTACTGCATCGGCACGGTCGCAGGCCCGCACCCCTATCCGGCCATGGTGCGCGATTTCCAATCGATTATCGGCAAAGAAGCCAAGGAACAGATGATGGCGGCTGAGGGCCGTTTGCCCGACACGATCATCGCGGCCATTGGCGGTGGGTCGAATGCCATGGGCCTGTTTTACCCATTCCTTGATGACGCCGATGTGCGCATCATCGGGGTGGAGGCCGGTGGTAAAGGCGTGAATGCCAAGATGGAGCATTGTGCATCTTTGACCGGCGGCCGCCCGGGCGTGCTCCATGGCAACCGGACTTATCTTTTGCAGGATGACGATGGGCAAATCCTCGAAGGCTACTCCATCTCAGCAGGGCTTGATTACCCGGGCATCGGTCCAGAGCATAGCTGGCTGCATGATATTGGTCGGGCCGAATATGTCTCAATCACCGACAAAGAGGCGCTGGAGGCGTTTCAATTGTCCTGCCAGACCGAAGGCATCATCCCGGCGCTGGAGCCGAGCCACGCCTTGGCCCATGTCACAAAGATTGCGCCAGAGCTGCCAGCCGATCACATCATCTGCATGAATATGTGTGGACGCGGCGACAAAGACATTTTCACCGTGGCGCGGCATCTGGGCTTTGACATGGAAGACGGCGAGTAACCGCTGAGCGCCCATTTTCTTCGAAGAAAATGCGTAGAGTTTTCTAAAATTCTGCAGGGCTAAACCGATCACAACGCGCGAATGTGGTCGGGCAGATCCCGGGCGCCGACATGGGCCTCTCGCACCAGGTGATCGAAATGTTCGGTCATGGCCTGCACCCGCTCGGTATCGCGAAAGACCAGATAGCTTTGGCCGAGGTAAAGCGCGGCCAAAAGCGGACCGAAGATCGTGACTGGGGCAGAAAACAAACGCCGGGCGTCAAAGAGATAAAGCCGCATCCGGGGATAGAGCTGTTCAGAGACCTCAATGAGGTATCTTGCCTGCTCTTTGCGCGCCTTTTTAGGCAAACCGGCATAGTACCCCTCTCCACGGACAAAGCTGTGCACCTCATAAAGCGGCAGGGCGATTTCATAATCTGATTGGGTTTGCCGCATCCAACTGAGCCGATCCTCAGAGGCGCCGATGGCCTGATCGATGCTGCGGCCCAGGTGCGGGGCATATTCCCACTCCAGCACCGCACGGGTCTTGAGCATATCCGGCAGGCCGGCGGGCACGTGGCGGATTTTGTAGCCCGCCGCCTCCTGATGCCAGCGAAAGATCTGTTCATCGACCAATGCGCGGGGGGCCTCGGTGAGCGACATGGCGTTGGCAACGATATCTGCAGCGGTCTCCGGCCGATCGGTGAGGCCGAGGAGCCAATCCGCAGACACCCCCAGCGTGGCCGCGCATTCGCCCACCACCTGCGCATTGGGAAGGCGCGCGCCATCGCCCTTGATCAACTGCGAAATGGTGGAGCGATCGACGCCAATAGCGCGGGCCAGCCCGCTTTGGGTTTGGCCGCGTTCGCCCAAGGCCTCGGAAAGGCGTGCGCGAAATAGGCCGGCCCGGTCTCGCTTGTCGGTTTTTTGGCTCATATGATGACTTTTATCACCAATGCAGAGCAATGTTAACTGTTTGAAGAATTCCCTGCTGACAGAATCGGTCGTAACGTTTCTGTGAAGGGACACATTCAACGGAGACGACATGGACACGCGGGCACGCACCTGGGTCAAAGCCCTGTTGTGGAACGCCATAGGTTTGGCGGTGATGAGCCTTGTGGGCTTTGTCATGACAGGGTCCGCGGCCATCGGCGGGACGATGGCGGTGATCAATACCTTGATCGGGCTGGCCTGCTACGTGATGTATGAACGCCTCTGGTCCCGCGTGCGGTGGGGGCGGGTCTATGGGTGAGACCTCGCGCGGCATAGAGTGGCCAACCCTGGCGTTGCTGTTGGTGTGCTACGGGGTTTGGGTCCTGTCCGTGACATGGCTTGCAGCGCTTTGGTTGCCGCTCGGCATCTTCGCCGCCTCGCTTACCATCGCGCAGCATTCATCCCTGACCCATGAAGCCCTGCACGGACATCCCTTTCGCAACGCCCGTTTGAACGAGGCCACGGTGTTTGTCAGTCTTGGCCTCTGCGTTCCGTTTCGCAGGTTCCGTGACCTGCATCTGGCCCATCACGTCGATTCGATTTTGACCGACCCCTATGACGACCCGGAAACGAACTATCTTGATCCCGACGTGTGGCAGACCCTGCCGCGCTGGGTGCAGCGCGTTTTGATCATGAACAACACCCTGGCCGGGCGCATGGTGTTTGGGCCAGCTCTGGGTCAGTTTGCGATGATGCAAGAGGATTGGCGCCTCATCCGCGCAGGCGGCAGGGACGTTCTGATCGCATGGGGGCTGCACCTGATTGGGATCATTCCGGTTGTGGCTTTCGTGATCTGGTCGCCGATGCCGATTTGGGCCTATCTGATTGCCATCTACATGGGCTTTTCCATCATCAAGATCCGCACATTCCTTGAACATCAGGCCCATGAGCGCGCGTCTGGGCGCACCGTGGTGATTGAGGATCGTGGGCCGCTGGCCCTGATTTTTCTCAACAACAACCTGCACGCGGTGCATCACATGCATCCATCCGTGCCCTGGTACAAGCTGCCGGACCTGTGGGCGCGCAATCGGGAAAAGTTTCTGGGGCGCAACCAGAATTACTATTACGCGTCCTACCGGGATATTTTTGCACGGCACTTTTTCCGCACCAAAGACCCGGTGCCGCATCCGATCTATAGCCGCGTGCGCGAACCAGCGGAATAGAGCGGCTCTGGCCATCCGTGCCTGATCAGGGCAGAGATGGCCCCAATGGAACCTTGGATCCTCATAGCCGTTGCTGCCGCTGCGTTTCAAACGCTGCGCTTTATGATGCAGAAATCCCTGTCCATGGGGCCTGTGTCGGCGGGCGGGGCAACCTTGGCCCGGTTTTTCTATGGCGCGCCTTTTGCTTGTGGTTTGGCCGCCGGATACCTGGCCTGGCGCGGGGTGGCTTGGCCGGAGCTATCGGCGGTGTTCTGGGCCTATGCGATGGTCGGTGGGCTGGCGCAGATCCTGGCGACGCTCTTTGTGGTGTTGATCTTTGCAGAACGCAATTTTGCCGTGGGCATCACGTTCAAAAAGACCGAAGTCATCCAGACTGCCATCATCGGTTTTGTCGTGCTGGGCGACCGGGTCAGCCTGTTTGGGTTTTTGGCCATTTTGATCGGGCTTCTTGGTGTGCTGGTCCTGTCCGACCCGCCCAAATCTGACATGCGCGGCTGGCGGCGCTTTGCCAATCGGGCGGCGGGGCTGGGTTTGGCCTCAGGCGCGTTTTTTGCCGTCTCTGCCGTGGGCTATCGCGGGGCGACGTTGGAAGTGGCGGGCGGCGACGCGTTTATGCGGGCTGCGGTGACATTGGCGGTGGTCACGGTGGCGCAGTCTTTGGCGATGATGGCCTGGCTGGCCCTGCGCGAACCGGGTGAGGTGACGCGGGTCTGGGCGGCGCGCAAGACCGCGATCTGGATTGGCGTGACAAGCATGGCCGGGTCCATCAGCTGGTTCACGGCCTTTGCGATGCAAAATGCGGCCTACGTCTTTGCCGTGGGTCAGGTTGAGGTGATTTTCTCGCTCTTTGCCTCTGTCCTGTTTTTCAAGGAACGCATTGCAGGGCGCGAAATGGTTGGCATCACGCTTTTGACGGCGAGCATTGTCGTGCTGGTCGCGCTGGGATGATCAATCGCGCAACGGGATGCCATACATGCGCACAAACAGGCTCTCTTCGTCGCTGTTTTTGAAAAACGGCACGGAAGGCGGCGGCGCGGGGTCGGCTGCGCGTGCTTGCAGTTCGGCCAAAACCACCTCCGTGATAAACGGCAGATCCAGCGCGCGAGCCTCTGACAAAGGCACCCATTGCAGGTGAGACAGCTCTTCCGAGGCTTCTGAGAAGTCATCTAGATCATCGGCAACCTGATCGGCATCGACGAGAAAGAACCGCGCATCAAACCGGCGGGGCCGGCCCGGAGGGGTGATCGCGCGAAAGAAAAACTGCATGTGATCGGCCGCGGGCAAAAGGCCCTTGGCGGCAAAGCTTTCCCAATCCTCAGCAGGGGTGACAGGCCACGCGCCCGGACGGCCAAGTGCAAGACCTGTTTCCTCCCACAGCTCGCGAATGGCGGCGATCGCCAGTGCGTGGGACAGATCCCGCGCGCTGTCTTCGCGCAGACGGGCGGTGCATTGGTCCGACAGCGGCGCGATTAATGGCACATCGGCATCGCCTGGATCGACGGCACCGCCGGGAAAGACGAACTTATTGGGCATAAACGCGGCCTTGGCCCCGCGTTGGCCCATCAAAACCATGGGGTTTGTCGCGCGATCTCGTAGGACGATGACGGTGGCGGCATCCCGGATGGCTGTTTTATCGATGCTCACGGCGTCCCCCAATTCCGGGGTCAGTGAGGGTCATCCTCATCGCCGAACCCGTGCATATACCTGGCCCATTGGAAGCCGATGATCACCCCTTTGAGCCGAGGCAGAAGGTAAAGCGAAAGCGCGACACATCCAACGGTGAAAATCGTGAACATGATCAGGGGTTCAGGCCGGAATTTGACAAAAACGATGTGCATCAGCGGCGCCATCAGGTGCCCGACGATCAGAATGGTCAGATAGGGCGGGCCGTCATCGGCGCGATGATGGGTGAAATCCTGCCGGCACACGGTGCAGGTATCGCGCGTCTTGAGATAACCGTGAAACAGCGCGCCCGACCCGCAACGCGGACAGCGACGGCGAAAGCCATTGAAAACAGCCGGCCAAAGTGGCCGCTCTGCGTGCACATGCGTCTTGGTAGGCATTGTCAAACCTCACGAACCGCGCGTTCTTTTTGGTCCCGACAGGTTCGGCATGACGGCTTTTCGTGCGCAGGGGAAGGGCGCAGGGTGTCCTTGCGTCCCGATGTCGCAAATCGGGGGCCCACAGGTTTTTTGATATTTCTGCGACGGAAGCCCGACCCCACCGCGTTTATCCCCTGCAGAAACCGAAAACGGGGCGCAACATGCAAAGGCCTCGTGACATTGAGGAGTTTACCCATGACCAACACTGCACTGACACTTTGCCTGTCCGTGGCCATCATGGCCGGTCTGGCCACCCAAAGCATGGCCGCAAGCGATCACAAGGGCGGGCCGCGCATCAACTTCGAAGAGGTTGATACCAATGCCGACGGCATTTTGACCGTAGAAGAATTGCAGGCCGAGCGTGAGGCACGCTTTGCGGTGACAGACACCGATGGCAACGGCGCGCTGAGCCGTGCCGAGATCGAAGCACGTATGCTGGCCAATCAAGATGAGCGCCGGGTCAAGTTCCTCGATCGTATGTTTGACCGCCGCGATGCCAATGACGATGGCCAGCTGACACTGGATGAAATGGCCGCAGGGCGGACGGCCAAGATGTTCGAGCGGGCAGATGCCGATGGCGATGGTCAAATCTCCAAGGCAGAGTTCGACGCGGCCCGCGAGGCAGGGCGCGGCCACAAATCGAAGTCTCAGTAACGAGCAGAGCATGGTCCGCCCCTACTGAAATTGGGGTGGACCGGCATGGGAATTAAGGGAAGACTAACTGCGTGATGGGACCCGATGCTGACCCGCGATGACCATGCCGTTTGACGATACGAGTGCCGTTCCCACGGAGGCGCTGTTGTTGCTTTATGCCAACGGGGATCGCGAGGCATCGCGCGCACTCACGATGCGGCTTTTGCCACGCGTGCTATCTCATGCTGAACGAGTGCTAGGCAACCGGGCCGAGGCCGAGGATGTCGCGCAAGAGGCCATGCTGCGGCTATGGAAGATCGCGCCGGACTGGCGCCAGGGTGAGGCAAAGGTCACGACCTGGCTTTACCGCGTGGTGGGCAACCTGTGCACAGACAGGCTGCGCCGGCGACGCGGGGTGGGGCTTGATGAGGTGCCCGAGCCTGTGGATGATCAGGCCAGCCCGGCAGACCGAATGCAGGAAACCGCGCGCGCATCGGCCTTGCAAGCGGCCCTGTGGCGGCTTCCAGAGCGCCAAGCGCAGGCGGTGATCCTGCGCCACATCGAAGAGCTCAGCAATCCCGAGATTGCCGAGATCATGGACATCAGCGTTGAGGCGGTCGAAAGTCTGGTCGCCCGGGGCAAACGCGCCCTGACGGCGGATCTGGCCGGGCAACGCGAGGAACTGGGGATACGCGAATGAGTAACGCACCTTACGAACCTGATCCTTTGGAGGCAGAGTTTGCTGCGCTGAAACGGGTGGCGGAGCCGCCCTCTGATGATCTCATGGCGCGGGTTATGGCGGATGCAGACGCAGTTCAGGCGCAGATCTTGACACCTCTGCCAAAGGCGCGTGTTTCGGCGCTGTCTCGGGTCATGGATGTGATTGGCGGTTGGCCGACCCTGGCTGGAATGGCGACCGCGGGCATGGCCGGTGTCTGGATCGGGGTCGCTCAACCCGCCGCATTGCTGGAGGGGTCGCAGGCGCTTTTGTACGGTGATGCGAACGCGGCCTTGGTGGATCTTGACCCCAGCTTTGGGTTTTCGGACTTGGATGGAGAACTGTAATGAACACGGCATCCCCTTCAACGCCGCAGAGCACGCGCCTATGGGTGCGTATTGTGTTGGCGGTGTCGCTGGCGTTCAACCTGCTTGTGATCGGGGCCGCGGTCGGGTTCGTGGTCAAAGGCGGGCCGACGCCCCATGCCGACGGTCCGCGCCATGTGGCCGATGCTGCGATCGGGCCGCTCACCCGGGCACTGTCCAAGGCGGATCGCCGTGCCATCGGACGCCAGATCCGGCAAGAGACCGATGCCGAAGGTTGGTCCCCCAGGGCGCATCGCCAATCCTTGAAACGGATGCTGACACTGCTTGAGACCACCCCGTTTGATGCCGATGCGTTTAGCACGGAATTGACAGGGTCCATCGCCGGGCTGCAAGGGCGCATGTCGCGCGCCAGTGAGGCGCTGGTTTTGCGTCTGGATCAGATGTCGGACGCAGAACGCGCGGCCTACGCCCAGCGGGTCAAAGAGGCGATGGCGCGCAAACTGCGTTAGGCGCCCGTTACGCCGCCGGGCGCAACGTGACCGTCACGGTATCCCGCCCGCCCGATTTGGAATCATAGAGCGCTTTGTCGGCCTGCTCGATCAGAGCATCTGGATTGTCGAGGTGGGACCGGGCGGCATGCACCAGCGTGGCCCCGATGCTGACCGTGACATGCAGGGGGTTATCACTTTCACTGTGCAAGACCGGCGTTTCCCGCACCAGACGGCCAAGCCGTCCGGCCAGACCGCGCACATCCGCCAGCGTGGTGTCCGGCACGGCAATCAGGAATTCCTCGCCTCCGACACGCGCGATCATCGCACCCTTGGGCAAGGCATCGCGCATCACAGCCGCGGTTCGGACCAGCACGCGGTCGCCAGCGGCGTGGCCATAGGTGTCATTCACCGTCTTGAAATGGTCAAGATCGGCAATCATCACGGCACAGCTTTGCCCTTCATGTTTGGCATCCTCCACCATGCGGCGCAGGAACACCTGGGCGTAGCGGCGGTTGTGCAACCCTGTCAGCGGATCCAGAACAGCCGCCTGAAGCCCATTTTCCAGCTGCCCGCGCAAAACATCCGCGCGTTTCTTGCGCACCATTTGCAAGGTCATGCGGAACGCCAGTTCGCGATCCTGCACCGTGTCCTCGCTTGGCATCGACACCACATCGCAGGCCCCCATATCCAACAGTTTCGCCGCGCGGCCCGGCGCACAGGTCTCGCTCAGCGCGATCAGGCGCAGATCCCTGCCAATGGCGCCCGCTTGCAAAATGGACAAGCTGCGCAACCCGGCATGCTCATCGGCTTCATCAATGTGCAGCAGCGCGATATCGGGCTTGCCGGGGCCAGTCATGACCGCGCTGGCCTGTTTGTGGCACGCCGGCGTGAGGTCAAAACGGCACAGCGGGGTCAGCCGGGCACACAGATCCTTGGCCAGATCGCAATCATTGGACAGGATCGCGGCCCGTTCGGGCCCTGAAAATCCCACAGGATCCTCGGCAAACCCAAGTGACGAGGCCGTATTGACATGCATCACCAGATCACTGTCGAGCCTGCGTTGCCTGAGCAGCGCACGCAGACGTGCAAAAAGTTCTTCATCTTCAAGAGGATGCGCCATGACATCCGCCACACCCGCCTGCAACGCATTAAGCCGTGCCGGTGCGTCATCCTGTGCAAGGATCACCATCACGGGCGGCGCAGGTGACGGGCACAGACGATCCAGCCGTCGGACCAGATCCGCCACGTTCATATCCACCGTATTCGCACCAAAGATCACCAGATCAGGCGCGTCTGTCTGGCAGATTGAAAGCGCATCGCGCGCGTTGGATGCCTGACTCACCTCATAGAAGGCTGTCGACAGCGTCGCTTTCAAACAGATCCTGTTGGTTGCGAGCGCGTCGACAATCAAAACATGTCCCATCATGTATGATTACCTTTCATCTTGCTCTTTCTGATAGTGTGACTATCCCTTTGAGTGGTTAAGAAAACCTTTCCGGGAATTAACCATCGTGACCTTATCGCAAGAATCCGCCGAAGCGTTTGGCCTCAAATGCTTGGCCTGGTTGGTGGCAGAGGAAGACCTCCTGCCGGTCTTCATGGGCTCCACCGGCGTGTCCGAGGCGGATCTGCGCGAAAACGCGTCTGACCCTGTGTTTCTTGGGTCTGTACTGGATTTTCTGTTGATGGATGATGCGTGGGTCCTGCGGTTTTGCGAGGCTGCGGGCGTCGCGCCTGAGCTGGCAATGCAGGCCCGTCAGGCGCTGCCGGGTGGGCGTAACGTGCATTGGACGTGATCGCGAAATGGTGAACATGAACGTTACAATGGTTGACGCGCTGATCTTTGACAAGGACGGCACGCTCTTTGATTACCACGCCACCTGGAGCGTCGCCTTAGGCGATTTGATCGAGGATTTGTCGGGTGGAGACGCCGCGCTGACGATCCGTTTGGCCGATGTCATGGATTTTGACCTCGCCGCAGGACAGTTTCGCCCGACCAGCCCGATCATTGCCTGCACCAACCGCGAAGCGGCCGAGGTGATCGCGCAGGCATTGCCGGGCCGCGACATCGATGCGCTAGAAGACCACCTGGAGGATTTCGCCGCCGGTGCCCCGCTTGCGCCTGCGGTGCCGCTCAAGCCTTTGCTTGGGGATCTGCGCGATCTGCAACTCAAGCTCGGTGTGATGACCAATGACAGCGAACGCGGCGCGCGGGCCAATCTGCGCCACGCGGGCGTGCATGACATGTTCGACATGATCGTGGGCTTTGACAGTGGATATGGCGCCAAACCGTTTCCCGATCCGCTTTTGGCGATGGCCTCTCACATGGGGGTCGCGCCAGGCCGGTCTGTCATGGTGGGGGACAGCACCCATGATCTGATCGCGGGACGGGCGGCGGGCATGCATACGGTGGCGGTGCTGACCGGTGTGGCCGACACGGCCGAGCTGGCACCTCATGCCGATATGGTCTTGCGCGACATCGGAGAGATCCCTGCGTGGCTGGCAGCGTAGCGCGTGGGGCCGGGTTCGGCCTCCTTCTGGCCGCGCTTGGCACTGTTGTCCTGACCCCGGATGCCATGTTTATGCGGCTCTCAGAGATGTCCGGGTTTCAAATGACCGCATGGCGCGGGTTTTTGATGGGCGGTGTGATGCTGTTGGCCTGGGCGATGACCAGCCGCGACAGGGCAGGGGATATCAGGCAGATCCTGACCCGCGCAGGCGGGATCATTGTGGTGTGCCAGTTCTTCAACTCCATGCTGTTTTGCCTTGGCATAGCCGCAGCACCCGCTGCCATCGTGCTGATCGGAATTGCCGCCGTGCCGGTCTTTTCGGCGCTGCTCAGCTGGCTGATCCTGCGCGAAACGACCCATCCGCTGACCTGGCTTGCGATTGTCGCCGTGACGGTTGGGATCTTCATCGCCGTGACCGGCAAAGGCGCGCAGTTCGATAGGGACGCCGTGATCGGTGTCGCCTTTGGCCTGGGCGTTGCCTTGGTTCTGGCGCTGAATTTCACTGTGCTCCGGGCGCATCGACGCTTGCCCATCCTGCTTTTGATTGGGGTGGGGGCGATTTTGGCCGGGATCAACGGGCTGATCATCACCGGACCGGGGCAGATGATGGTGGGCCATCCTTGGGCCATGGTGGCCACGGGCATGGTGGTTTTGCCCTTGTCCTTTTACCTGTTGTCGCTGTCCGCGCGCTTTACCCATGCCGCCAATGTCAGCCTGATCATGCTGATGGAAACGGTGCTGGGTCCGTTCTGGGTCTGGCTTGCCGTGGGGGAGGTGCCGACAGGGCGGATGGTCTCGGGTGGTGCCATCGTTTTGATATCGCTGGCAATTTACCTAGGCGTCATCCGTCGGGCAGGAGCGAGCCCTGCGCCCCCATGATCCAACGCGCCACATCGACATAGTCGAAGGCGAGAGAGATCAGAACGCTCCCCACAAAGACCTGCGTGAGCGCGCGCACCCAGCCTCGGATCGTCGGGCCGCGCAAGGCAAAGATCAGATAAAGCGCGAGGGGCGTCCAGATCAGGACGTGGGAGAGACCCAGAAGGCGGACATACCCGTACTGTCCGTAAAGCCAGTTCATGAAGAGGTAATTGGCGACAAAGGCCGCGCCCACAACGATCCCGTGGCGGCGCGTGTCCCGCTTGATCAAAAGCGCGGCAAGGGTGGCGAGGTTGAAGATCGCGAGCCATCCGACCCAAATCTGGATCCAAAGCGCCTGCGTGGCGATCGCCTCCGTCAGGGACATAGGCCTCAGCTTTCGCCAGGGCGGTTGAGGCTAAAGAGGTCGCGCACCGTGGTGTAGTCGCGATATCCAAGCCGGGCGAGCGGGTTGAACTTGGTGACGTCAAACATGCCGTCCACCATGCAATCATCGCGCATATGCACGCCTGTCACCTCGCCAAAGACCACGTAATTGGCGGCACCCGGCAGCTGCACGATCTGGGTCAGCTTACATTCCAGCGCGGCGGGCGCGGCGGCCACGCGCGAGCAGGGGATCGTCTCACACTCGTCGCGGTCGATGCCGGCCTTGTCAAATTCGTCCACGTCCCGCGCCCAGGGGCCAGAGCTGACATTCATCACGTCGCGCATGGCATATTCCACGATGTTCACGCAAAAGACGCCGGTGTCGCGGATGTTGGCGACACTGTCCTTGGTGCCGTCGCGATCTTCCTTGGCCGAGGTGGAGGCAAACATCACCTGCGGCGGCACATAGGCCACGGCATTGAAGAACGAATAGGGCGCGAGGTTCTCAGACCCGTCCGACCCGCGCGTTGAGATCCAGCCGATGGGCCGCGGTGTGACGATGGCGTTGAACGGGTTATGCGGCAGGCCATGGCCGTCTTCGGGGCGGTAGAACATCGGTTCTCTCACTTCATTTCCACGTTGGTACCTGTCCTAACGACGTGATAGGCAGTTTGCCAGCCGGTTTTAAAGACGTGACAAGGCGCAGACGTGTTTCAACTGACCCCGGAGACAAGCGACGACTGGTGGGAGGTCGAGGCGCTCTATGATCTGGCCTTTGCGCCGGGGCGCGAGGCGCTGTCGTCATACCGTCTGCGCGAAGGCGTGGCGCGGGTGTCTGAGCTGAGCCTCGTGGCGCGTGATCCCGAGGGCATTCTGGCCGGGGCAATCCGGTTTTGGCCGGTGTGTGTGGGCGGCAAGGCCGTGCTGCTTTTGGGGCCTGTCGCCGTGCATCCGACCTATCAGGGCGAAAGTTTGGGCGGGTATCTGATCCTCGACAGTCTGGATCGCGCGCGCGAGCTGGGCTGGGAACGGGTCATGCTGGTGGGCGATGCGCCCTATTACAGCCGGTTCGGGTTCAAACGGCTCGCGGGCGTCAAGATGCCACCGCCCACCAATCCCGCCCGCGTTTTGGGTGTGGCCTTGGTAGATGGCGCATGGGCGGGTGTTAAAGGCAACGTTGAGCGTTTTTCCTGACATTTGAACAGCTTGGCGGCATTTTCTTCGAAGAAAATGCGTCAGAAAATTCGAATTTTCTGGTGCAGAATTTTGGAAAACTCTGCGGCGCGGGGTCGTGAAGGGCGGTTTTCCTTCCTACATACATGCCATGGACGTCCTGAACCCCGCCCTTCCGCCACAAGATGTGGACACGCGCCTTGAGGCGTTGGCGCAGCGTTATGCGCGGGCCGCAGGTCCGGGGATTCAGCTGCTCAACCTGATCGGTGGGCAAGCTGAGGGATTGGTGGATCAACTGCCCGTGCCCGTGCGCGATGCCTTGGGTGCCCGAACCGAAGACGCTTTGAGGCTCGCGATGCAGGCCGCGCATGGCTCCCGCGGGCTCGTGGACGGGCAGGCGGGGTGGTTCAACCGCGCGCTCACCACCGCGATGGGCGCGGCGGGCGGGATCGGCGGGCTGCCCACGGCGCTGGCGGAATTGCCGGTGACGACCACAGTGCTTTTGCGCGCCATACAGGATGTGGCGGTGGAACATGGCTTTGATCCGGCGGAAGAGGGGGTGCAGTATGACTGCATTCAGGTTTTTGCCGCCGCCGGACCGCTGGATCATGACGATGGGGCCGATCTGGGTTTTCTGGGGGTGCGGGTGACGGTGACAGGCCCCGCCTTGCAGCAGTTGATCAAAAGCGTCGCGCCGCGTTTGGCCACAGCTCTGGGTCAAAATTTGGCCGCGCAAACCGTGCCGATCCTGGGTGCGGCCGCGGGGGCGGCCACGAATTACACCTATACCAGCTATTACCAGCAGATGGCGCATGTCCATTTTGGTCTGCGGCGCCTGGCGATTGAGGCCGATCTGGATCGCGCCGAGATCGTACAAAGGTTTCGCGCGCGGGTCACACCACAGCCCCTTAACAAGATGTAGTCAAAGTGCGGCTTTGACCGCTTTGTTCAGGCTTTTCACAACGTCGCGGCGCGGGGTAAAGGTGCTGTCATAGGTGTCATATTCGGCCAAGGCGCTGATGATGATCCCATTTGAAACATCACTGGTCATACCCTCGGGCCACAGAAACTTGCGGCGGCGCTGGCAGAGCAAAATCATCTGGGTGCGCCAGCTTGTGTCCATCCAACCGCAGGCGCGGCTGAGTTCCACGCAGGTCGATCCCGGCTCATCCAAAAGGGCGCAGATCGCTTCCGTTTCGCGCGCATCCAGCGGCATTTCGTCAAAGGCGCGGGCCACACGGTCTTTGCGGCTCAACCCGGCAATTTCAGGAGAAACATCGGCTTCCGCAGGGCGGTGCCGGATGACCAGATCGGGATCAAAGGGTTCTTCCTTTGACCTAAACAGCGAAAACACCATAACTCGTCTCCTCGGGGCTGGGGCCATGCCCCTGTCGCGCCTGTGTGTTGCAGGACCATCCAACCGGACCATCCCTAAAGTTCCCTTAACTTAGCAGAAAATTAAAGTTATCCACAGGTTCTTGTAAATTTTATTGTGGTTTTTCATTAAGTTAACGTTGTATCCACAGGGAATACAATTTTATCCACAAGGTCTTGTGGATAAATGGCCTGCGCCTACCGGGTTTTGTCCTGATCGGTCCGGGCCGTTGGTGCAAAAATGCCTAAAGCTTGCCGCGCAAATGGTCCATTACCGGCCCGCGCACCGATTGTTGGCCGTCTTCGCGGGCTTTGTGGATCACATCGCGTAGCGCGCCCAGATCGGTGCGGCGCAGGATGGATTTCACCGGACCAATTGAGGCCGGACGCATCGACAAGGTGCGCATCCCGATGGCGGCAAAACACGCGGCCTCAATCGGGCGACCGGCATCTTCCCCACAAAAACTCAGCGGTGTGCCCAGGCTGTCGCAGCGGTCAACGATGGTCTCAATGAAGGTCAGGAAACTGACATTGAGCGTGTCATAGCGCCGCCGCACAAGCTCATTTTCGCGGTCGGCAGCAAAGAAGAACTGTTTGAGGTCATTGCCCCCGATCGAGAGGAAATCCACGTCCTGATAAAGCGCATCGGGCGCAAAGGCGAGCGACGGCGTCTCAAGCATCGCACCCACCTCAAGACTTTCAGGCAGGGGGTGGCCCAGAATGCGTTCGCGCTCAATGGCCTTGTCGACCTCAGCGCGCGCACGGGTGAATTCCTCGCGCTGCGCCACAAAGGGAAACATCAGCGACAAAGGTCGCCCGGCGGCGGCACGGATGATCGCCTGCACCTGCATCCGCATCACGCCGGGTTTATCCAGCGCCACGCGCACCGCGCGCCAGCCAAGCGCGGGGTTCGGTTCATCCACCGCGCGCATATAGGGCAGCACCTTGTCCGACCCGATATCCAGCGTGCGGAAGACAACGCGCTTTCCCTTGGCCGCATCCATGACACGGGCGTAGTTTTCGCTGAGTTCTGAGCGTTTGGGCATGTGACTGCGCGTGAGAAACTGAAGCTCTGTTCGGAACAGCCCGACCCCCTCTGCGCCGGACCCGTCCAGCGAGGGCAAATCGGCCATGAGCCCCGCGTTCATATGCAGCGCAATCCGCGTGCCGCATTCCGTTTCCGCCGGCAAATCGCGGATCGAGGCATAGCGCTCTTGCGCCTTGGCCTGCATCGCCATCTTGTCTCGAAACGCCGTGACAATGGTGTCATCGGGGCGCAGATGCACAACGCCCTGTTCCCCATCCACAAGGATCGGATCCCCGTTGAGCGCCTCTGTCGTCACCCGATTTGCATGGACGATCAGTGGAATGGCCAGCGCGCGGGCCACAATCGCGGCATGAGATCCGACAGAGCCTTCTTCCAACACGATCCCCTTGAGAACGCGCCCATAATCCAGCAATTCTGCCGGCCCTATATTGCGCGCCACGAGCACCGGGTTCTCGGGCATTTCCGCCCCGGTTTCCGTGCCTTGCCCGGTCAGAATGCGCAAAAGCCGGTTCGACAAATCATCAAGATCATGCAGCCGCTCACGCAGGTACACATCCGTCACTTTCGACATCCGTGCCCGGGCTGTGGATTGCTCTTTTTCCACGGCCGCCTCGGCGGACAGGCCCAGGGCGATATCTTCCTCCATCCGGCGCATCCAGCCTTTGGAATTGGCAAACATCCGATAGGCTTCCAGCACCTGAAGCTGTTCTTTGTCGCCCTTCGCGGCGGTCGACAGCATCCGGTCCACGCCCACCCGCAGCTCTTCTACCGCGGCGGTCAGGCGCTCCATTTCTCGGACAGGATCGTCAGCAATGGGGTTGGACACCACAACGCGCGGTTCATGCAGCCAAACCTGACCTTCCGCCGCGCCTTCCTGCGCGATGGAGCCGTGGAACAGGACCGGCTGTTGATGGCGCGCTGACATCGCGGCACCTTCGCCCACAAAGGCGCCCAGCTCTGTCATTTCAGCGATGACCATGGCCACCACTTCGACCACGTCCACCTCTTCTTCGGAAAACGACCGCGCTTCTTTCGATTGCACGACCATCACGCCCAGCGTTTCACCCAGCCGCTGAATAGGCACGCCGAGAAAGCTGTTATAGGCCTCTTCGCCCGTCTCCGGCATGTACCGGAAACCGCGCGTTCCCGGCGCATTGTCTGTGTTCACGAGCTGCCCGTTCTTGGCGATGCGCCCAACCAGGCCTTCCCCCAGCCGCATCCGGGTCTGGTGCACAGCCTCCGGGTTCAAACCCTGGGTCGCGCAAAGCTCCAGCGTTTCCTCATCGCGAAAGAGATAGATAGAGCACACCTCGACATGCATTTCCTCGGCCATCAGCCCGGTGATCGCATCCAGACGCGTCTGACCTCCCGCCTCCTCGGACATGAGCGTGCGCAGGCGTGACAGCATCTGACGGCTGTTGGTGTTATGTCGGATCGGCTCATTCATGCCGTCGAAAGGTCCATCCCTTAGGTCTAACTTTCTGGCGGCGTTGGCTTTTTTAGGGTGTGCGCCCTACGCCGCGCTTTCCAGTCCGAAGGCATCATGCAAGGACTGAACCGCAAGTTCCATATATTTCCGGTCGATCAGCACGGATATCTTGATCTCAGAGGTGGAGATCACCTTGATATTGATCCCCTCATCGCTGAGCGTCTGAAACATCGTGGCCGCCACGCCCGACTGGCTGCGCATGCCGATCCCCACGGCGGAGATCTTGGCCACATTGGTGTCCGCCAGCAGATCGTGGAAATTGATATCGCCTTTATCCTTGGCCTCTTGCATGGCCTTCTCGGCGCGCGCCACCTGGTTTGTGGGGCAGGAAAACGTCATGTCCGTGCGCCCTTCTTCCGAGATATTCTGGATGATCATATCCACATTCACGCCCGCCTCGCTCAGCGGCCCAAAGATCGCAGCGGCGATGCCCGGTCGGTCGGCCACGGACACAAGCGTCATTTTCGCCTCTTCGCGGGAATAGGCGATGCCGTTCACAACGTTGGATTCCATGATCTCTTCCTCCGCACAGACCAGCGTGCCGGCCTCGTCTGATTGTTCTTCAAAGCTGCTGAGCACGCGCAGTTTCACATTGTAGCGCATCGCCAGCTCAACCGAGCGTGTTTGCAACACCTTCGCACCGAGGCTCGCGAGTTCCAGCATTTCCTCAAAGGCGATTTTATCAAGCTTGCGCGCCTTGTCGGTGATGCGCGGGTCGGTCGTGTAGACGCCGTCCACATCGGTGTAGATATCACAGCGTTCGGCGTCAAAAGCGGCGGCAAAGGCCACCGCCGTGGTGTCTGACCCGCCGCGACCCAAGGTGGTGATGCGGCCTTCGGGGCTCACACCTTGGAAGCCCGCCACGACGGCCACGCGCATCCCTTCCTTGAACTTGTCCATGATGTTGTCGGCGGGGATCTCTTCGATCCGCGCGGCCGAATGGGCGGAGGTGGTCATCACCGGCACTTGCCAACCCTGCCAGCTGCGCGCGGGCACGTCCATTTCCTGCAAGGTGAGCGCCATAAGGCCCGCCGTCACATTCTCACCCGAACTCACAACGGCATCATATTCACGCGCATCATAAAGCGGGGAAATCTCATCAACCCAGCCCACCAACTCATTGGTCCGACCAGACATCGCAGAGACGATGACAATCACGTCATAGCCTTTGGCCACTTCCACGCCCACGCGCTTGGCCGCGCGCCGGATGCGGTCAATATTGGCCACCGAGGTGCCGCCGAATTTCATCACCAAAATGGGCATGTTAGGTCTCTGTCCCGTTACCGACACGCCGTTTACGCGGCTTGAGGCCCAAGGGCAATGGCGGATGCGTGAACGGCCCACGACCGCGCGCCGCCTTCGGCTTCATCTTTCCAAAAATACTCAAATCCCGAGAAGCCCCGAGGCGCAGGTCACACCCAGGCTGACAACCGCCCAGCCAGGCGCGCCACATCTTGCCGAAATGCGCCCGTGATCTCGCCGGGTCGCGGAGCATCGCGCAGCGTGGTCATCAGCGTCTCGGGCGTCGGCCCACGCGCCTGCCGCGTCCAGGACAGGCCACGCAGCACCGTCTCGGCCTTCGGCGTCACCCGATCCGGGATCTCATACCCGTTGAGCGTGGCCCAAACCCCGGCCCAGAGCCGCCCGACCGTCCACGGGTTGTACCCCCCACCGCCCAGCACCAATAGACGCGGGGTCATACCCATGAGGGCGATCACAACAGACCAATGCGCGTTATTCGACAGGCTCAGCCGCGATAGCGGATCCTCCTCCACCGCGTCGGCCCCGCATTGCAGCACAATGGCTTCTGGGCGAAAGGCCTCAACCGCAGGCAGGATCACCTGATCACGCGCCAAGGCAAAGCCGTCATCGCCGATGCCCTTGGGCAAAGGCAGGTTGAATGCATTTCCACCGGCATCCTCCTCCAACGCCCCTGTAAAAGGCCAACGACCGGCCTCATGGGTGGAGATCAACCGCACCCGGGCGTCCCCCGCAAAGGCGGCCTCTACCCCGTCACAGTGATGGGCATCTATATCCAGGTAAACCACGCGCGTCAGCCCACGCAAAAGCAGCGTCTGAATGCCCAGCACCGGATCATTGAGATAGCAAAACCCGGCGGCGTGATCGGGCATGCCGTGATGCGTGCCGCCGCCCGGATTATAGACAATGCCACCCTCGGCCAGCAATTCCGCCGCCAGCATGGATCCCCCCGCGGCCGTGGCCGGACGGCGATACATCTCCGCAAAGACCGGGTTCGACACTGTGCCCAACTGATGGCGTTTGCGCGTCACCTCATCCACCTCTTGCGCCGTCTCCGCGGCCTGCAAAGCATTCACATAGGCCTCAGTATGAAACGACAAAAGCGCTTTGGGCCGCGCCCGCGGGCTCAATCGAAACTGCGCATCCGGGAGCCACCCCATCGCGCGGCTCACATCCGTCACGGTCGGCACGCGCGGGATCGACAGCGGATGCTTCGGCCCATAGCTGGAGCCGCGATAAATCTCTGAGCCGATAAAGATGGGGCGATCCATGCCGCCTACCTAGCAGTCGGGCCGGAGATTGCCACTGGCGCACGGCACACCGGCTTCTTTCTTGTCAAAAATACCTAAATCCGGCACCCGGCCAAGGGCACTGGTTTTTATTGATTGACGGATCAATCAAAACTGCCTAGCGAATTTGACCAAGGGAGATTGCTTATGCCGAAACTGGGAATGGAACCGCTTCGCCGCTCGGCCCTTGTTGAGGCCACGATCCATGAGATCGGAGAGCGTGGCTCACTTGATGTCACCGTGAGCCAGATCGCCAAACGCGCCGGCATGTCGAGCGCACTGGCGCATCATTACTTCGGCTCCAAAGAGCATATTTTCACCGCTGCCATGCGTCATATCCTGTCGCTTTACGGGGCCGAGGTGCGCGGTGCGCTGGCCATGGCCAAGACGCCGCGGGATCGGATTGAAGCGATCATCCGCGCCAGCTTCTCCCCGCGCCAGTTTCAGGCCGAGACCGTGTCCGCCTGGCTGAACTTCTACGTGCAAGCGCAAACCTCGCGCGATGCGCAGCGGCTTCTGAACATCTATCAACGCCGTCTGCGCTCCAACCTGCGCCATGCCGCGCGGGCGGCAGGGGGCGACGGGTCAGAGCTGGCGCGCGGGCTCTCGGCCATGATCGACGGGCTCTACCTGCGCCAGGCCCTGGCCGAGACCCCGCTTGCCGGGGAAGAGGCCATTGCCTTGCTCATGTCCTATCTTGACCGCGCCCTCTCGGACCCATCATGACCCAGCCCAACATCCTGATCCTGATGGTGGACCAACTCAACGGAACACTCTTTCCCGATGGTCCGGCGGAGTGGTTGCATACGCCAAACCTGCGCGCGCTGGCGGATCGGTCCACGCGTTTCGCCAATGCCTACACCGCCAGCCCGCTCTGCGCCCCGGGACGGGCCAGTTTCATGTCCGGGCTTTTGCCGTCGCGCAGCCGGGTCTATGACAACGCGGCCGAGTTTGCCGCCGACATTCCGACCTATGCCCATCACCTGCGCCGCGCGGGCTATCAAACCTGTCTGTCGGGCAAGATGCATTTCGTTGGCCCCGATCAAATGCACGGGTTTGAGGAGCGTCTGACCACCGATATCTACCCCGCGGATTTCGGCTGGACGCCGGACTATCGCAAGCCCGGGGAGCGGATTGACTGGTGGTATCACAACATGGGGTCGGTCACCGGCGCCGGCGTGGCTGAGATCTCCAACCAGATGGAATATGATGATGAGGTCGCCTATCACGCGACCCGCAAACTCTACGATCTGGCGCGCGGGCATGATGCGCGGCCTTGGTGTTTGACGGTCAGTTTCACCCATCCCCATGACCCTTACGTGGCGCGCCGTGAGTTCTGGGATCTCTACGCGGATTGCGACCATCTGATGCCCGCTGTGCCCGCGATAGACTATGCCGATCATGACCCGCATGCGCAGCGGATCTTTGATGCAAATGACTGGCGAAACTTTGACATTACGGGCGAAGATATCCAAAAATCGCGCCGGGCATATTTCGCGAATATCTCCTACTTAGATCAAAAAATTGGGGACATTCTGGGGGTACTTTCTGCAACAAGGCAGGAAAAAGATACGATCATCCTATTCGTTTCCGATCATGGCGACATGCTGGGTGAACGCGGTCTTTGGTTCAAAATGTGCTTCTATGAGGGGTCTGCACGGGTGCCGTTGATGGTGTCTGCGCCGGGGATGGCCCCGGGTTTGGTCACTGATCCGGTCAGTACGATCGATGTGTGCCCGACGCTTTGTGATCTCGCGGGTGTCTCAATGGAAGAGCTTGCCCCTTGGGTCGAAGGGCAGTCGCTCGTCCCCCTTGGACAGGGTGTCTCGCGCGATGATCCGGTCGCGATGGAATACGCGGCAGAGGCATCTTACGCACCGCTCGTGTCGCTGCGCTATGGCAAATGGAAATTCAACCGATGCGCGCTCGACCCCGATCAGCTTTTTGATCTTGAGGCCGATCCCCATGAGCGGACGAACCTCGCGGGCGATCCCGCCCATGCCGGAACACTGGCACAGCTCCAGGCCAAGACTGAGGCGCGCTGGGATCTCGACGCCTTCGATGCCCAAGTGCGTGAAAGCCAGGCAAGACGCTGGGTGGTCTATGAGGCGCTGCGACAGGGTGGCTATTACCCCTGGGATTACCAGCCGCTGCAGAAGGCCTCGGAGCGGTACATGCGCAATCACATGGATCTCAATGTCGTGGAAGACACCCAACGCTTCCCAAGGGGGGAATGATGATCAAAGTCTACGGTCGCGCCAGTTCATCCAATGTCCAAGCCGTCCTCTGGGGGCTGGAAGAGATGGGCCTGGCGTATGAACAGCTTGATTATGGCTTCACCTTTGGCGGGCTCGACACGCCGGAATTCCGCGCCATGAACCCGCACGGCAAGATCCCGGTGCTTCAAGATGGCGATACGGTGGTGTGGGAAAGTGCCGCGATCCTGCGCTACCTCGCCACCGCCTATGGCACAGCGCCGTTTTGGCCCGAGGACCCCGGCGCACGGGCACGCGTTGATATGTGGGCGGAATGGGCCAAGAACTCGGTGGCGGCGCAGTTCACCGGACCTGTCTTTTGGCTCGCGGTGCGGATAAAACCGGAAAAACGCAACTGGACCGTGATCCAGCGCAACGTCGCGCGACTGGAGGCGGAGATGACCCATGCGGGGCGTGTTCTGGCGCAGCAGGCGTATCTTGCGGGGCCTGATTTGACAGTGGCGGATATCGCCCTGGGCCACGTGCTCTACCGGTATTTCGACATCGATATTCAGCGGGCGAACATGCCGAACCTGCGCGCCTATTACGACCGCCTGACCGAGCGGGCGGCCTATCGCAACACAGTTATGACCAGCTACGAGATGCTGCGGGACAGTTTCGGGTGAGATGAGTATGGAAGCGGATTTCGTCATTGTCGGCGCGGGCAGCGCGGGGTGTGCCATGGCTTATCGGCTGAGCGAGGCCGGGCAATCTGTCTTGGTGATCGAACATGGCGGCACCGATGCGGGCCCGCTCATTCAGATGCCTGGTGCGCTGAGTTTTCCGATGAACATGAAGATGTACGATTGGGGCTATCACTCGGAGCCGGAGCCTTATCTCAACAATCGTCGTCTGGCCTGTCCGCGCGGCAAGGTGATCGGGGGATCATCGTCGATCAACGGCATGGTCTATGTGCGCGGGCATGCGGGCGACTATGATCATTGGCGCGAGATGGGCGCCGATGGTTGGGGCTATGCCGATGTGCTGCCCTATTTCAAACGGATGGAGCATTGGCACAGCGCGGGCCATGGCGGCGATGCCGATTGGCGCGGCAAGGACGGGCCATTGCATGTCCAACGCGGTGAAATGGCCAACCCGCTGACCCGCGCCTTTATCGAAGCAGGCGGGCAGGCGGGGTATGAGATCACCGCCGACTATAACGGCGAGCAGCAAGAGGGGTTCGGCCCCTTTGAGATGACCGTGCATAACGGGCAGCGATGGTCGGCCGCGAACGCCTATCTCAAGCCCGCATTGAAGCGCGACACTTGCGATTTGATGCGCGCGGAGGTGATCCGCGTTGTGATGGAAGAAGGCCGCGCGGTGGGGGTGGAGACCTCCAAAGGTGTGGTTCGGGCCCGGCGGGAGGTGATCCTGGCCGCGTCTTCGATCAACTCGCCCAAGATCCTGATGCTGTCGGGGATTGGCCCGGCTGCGCATCTCACGGAACACGGAATTGACGTGGTGGCCGACCGCCCCGGCGTGGGCGGCAATCTGCAGGACCATCTGGAGCTTTATGTGCAAATGGCGGCAAGCCAGCCGGTCAGCCTCTTCAAATACTGGAACCTCCTTGGCAAGGCCTATGTCGGCGCGCGGTGGCTCTTCACCAAGACGGGGCCGGGGGCCTCCAACCAGTTTGAAAGCTGCGGATTTATCCGGTCCGAGGCGGGCGTGGATTACCCCGATATTCAATTCCATTTCCTGCCCATCGCCGTGCGTTACGACGGACAAGCGGCGGCAGAAGGGCATGGGTTTCAAGCCCATACCGGGCCGATGCGCTCCCCCTCACGCGGGCGGGTGAGCTTGCGTAGCGCCAATCCAAAGGACACGCCCGTGATCCGGTTCAACTACATGAGCGAAGAGCAAGACTGGATTGATTTCCGCCGCTGCATCCGCCTCACGCGGGAAATTTTCGCGCAAGCCGCCTTTGATCCCTACCGCAGCCATGAGATCCAGCCGGGGGCGCAGTATCAAAGCGATGATGAGCTGGATGGGGTGATCCGAGAACATGCCGAAAGCGCCTATCACCCTTGCGGCACCTGCCGGATGGGGCGGGCGGATGATCCACATGCGGTTGTTGACCCGGAAGGCCGGGTGATCGGGGTGGACGCTCTGCGCGTGGCCGATAGCAGCCTGTTTCCACGTATCACCAATGGCAACCTCAATGCGCCGTCGATCATGGTGGGCGAAAAGATTTCAGACCACGTGTTGGGGCGGTCCTTGGCGCCGGACAATGCGGTGCCGTGGGTGCATCCGGAGTGGCGGGTGGCGCAGAGGTAGCGCGAACCCAGCGGGTTTGTCAGGCCGTGACGTGGCGATCATACATCTGTTCAGCCGCCCTTTATCCATCGGCCCCGCCGAGCATCCGCGCGACGTCCCGTGGTGGCCATTTCGCCAGGCCCCGGGACGGCCTGACGAACGCGCGGCGGGCTAACGCCCTTGATTCCGCGCGAGGGACGGAAAGCTTGGGCAAAAAAAATGGGCCGCACATTCTGCGCGGCCCATCAAAAGGTCTAAGGATACCGATCAGCCGGAGCTGTCGCCGTTGATCCAGCCGTCCACGATGTCTTGATTGTCCGCGATCCACTCTTCGGCCACTTCCGCCGGGTCACGCTTCAATTCAAACATCTCCTGGATCCAGCCGCCAACTTCGTCGCCTGTCAGCGTCATGTTGGCCAGCATCTTGGCCACGGCCGGGTTGCGCTCTTCCAGCGACGTGGAATAGGCGACATATACGGTGGCCGCGGTGCCCGCGCATTCGAACTCGGACACGTCGAGCCAGTTCTCCGCATCCAGATCAAGGTCTTCACAGCCTTCAAAGCGTGCAGGCTCTTCCAAAGCCGTCAGGTCGTATTGCACGTGAAGGGCCTCAGGCGTCCAGTAATAGAACAGCTGCGGCTGAGATGCTGCATAGGCCGCGGCGAGACCCGCTTTGAACGTGTCGCCGGACACGATGTTCGGCTCCCACAGCTCATCGAGGCCATAGGATTTGAACTTCACCTGCCAGCGCTTGGTCGACGCCCAGGTCACATCCCCGGCCCAGTACTCACCCAGGCCGTCGCCATCGCTGTCGAACATGGCGGCGATCTCAGGATCTTTGAGGTCTTCGATCGAGGTGATCTTGTCCGTCATGTAGGTGGGCACGTACAGAAGCGATGTGCCCGCGTAGCCGCCATTGGTTTTTACACCGCCGGTGCCGTCCACATATTCATCCCACGCGGCCGACCAGTTGGGCATCCACATATCCGGGTGCACGTCGATGGAGCCATCGCCCTTGTCCATACCGGCAAAGATCACGGGCTGCTGGTTCATACCGGTGAGGATTTCCGCCTCGCCGCCCATCTCGCCTTCGACGATGGCTTTGATCACGTGGCCGATGGCGCGCGCGCCGTTCCAGCTTGGATCCGAGATCATGATCTTCTCTTGCGCGGACGCGGCCGTGCTGGCGAGAAGCCCCGCGGTGATCGCGGCGGTTTTGAGCAGATGTTTCATGGTTGTCTCCCTGTTGTTGTCTGCTTGTCTTGGTTAAATTCGGCTGAAGGAGGCACGGATGCCTCGAAGGATGCGGTCGATCATCATCGCCACGAGGGCGATGGCAATCCCGGCCAACAATCCTTTGCCTGCCTGGGCATCGCCCAAGGATTCGGTGACCAGCGCGCCCAGACCCGCCGCCCCGATAAAGGCAGAGATCGTGGCCATGGACAGCGCCAGCATGATGGTTTGGTTGAGCCCCGCCATGATCGACGGGATCGCCATAGGCAGCTCCACCTTGCGCAAGAGTTGTCGCTCGGACGCGCCAAAGGCCAGCGCGGCTTCTTTCGTGCTTTCGGGCACTTGTAGAATGCCAAGCGCGGTCAGTTTCACCATCGGCGGGATCGCAAAGATCACGGTGGCCAGCACGGCGGGCGGTTGGCTGATGCCAAAGAAGGCGACGGCGGGCACGAGATAGCTCAGCGATGGAATGGTCTGCATCACGTCTAGGATCGGCTCGTTGATCCATCGGAACAGCTTGTTCTTGGCCATCCATATGCCCACGGGTAAGCCGACAAAGACGCATATGGCCGTGGCGACGACCACCAGCGCCATGGTTTGCATCGCCACCTGCCACAGCTCAAATGCGGCAAGGAAGGCCAGCGAGCCTGCCACGAATATGGTCGTGGCCCTGTTCGTATAGGCCCAGGCGAGCGCCATAAAGAGGAAGGCCACCACCGGCCAAGGCGTCTGCATAAACGCCACCTCAACCCGGATCAGCGACTGGCGCAGCACATTCGTCATCGCATCAAAGATGCCCGCATATTGCGCGCGCAGATAGTTGATGCTCACATCGATGGCTTCGGCGTTATAGGTGAAGATGTTGATGCGGCGGCCCTCGACCGGTTCGCTTTCCTGAACAATCACCATGGTCGCGTCTTCATCGCCTGCGGCGCGGGCCGCTTCATCGGGGACCCGGCGGTAGCGCACTTCTGCCGGGGCGTCAAAACGCACCAGCGTCGGGAAGTCATCGATAAACTTGCAGTCAAACCGATCTTTGGGCGTGACCGACTGAAAATCGGCCACGGCCTCCCCATCGCGGGTCATGGCGCGCAGGTCGCGGCGGATTTGCGCGCGTTCTGCCTTTTCCACATCCGTGGGATTTTCCAATCCGTCGAGCCGGTCAAAGGTGGATTGCAGCACGGTGAGCTCATCCGCGATGGATCTTTCAAGGTCCGCAAAACCCGTCACATTGTAGCGCTCCAACAGGATTTCGACGGTCTCGGCCGTGCGCACCTGAGAGATACAGGCCCGTTCATCGAGGCGAATTTGCGTGGCGCGATAGGTGGTCAGCGGCGCGCAGATGGCCATGATCACCAGCCCGATGATCACGCGCTTCATGGTGACGCCATTGGCCACCGCGTGGTCAATTCGCCATCGGGAATATTGCGCGTAATACCAACGGTTTGCCTGGCTTCCCATCCACAACCTGCCGCCGATCAGAAGGATCCAGCCGATGGTGAAATAGGTGTTGATCCAGCCGGTGTACCGCGGGATCAGCGTCGTGTTCGCCTCAGGGTTCTTCAGCGCCTCTTCCAAGAGCGGGGTGAACTTCACCACCTGCATCAGGCACACCACGGCCAGGATATCAATCGCCAGCGCGATCCAGAACATCAGCCAGACCCCGCGCCACGAGGCCCAGAGCCATGGGACAAGCAGCCCCCAGATGTTCATATGCCAGCGCGGCAGTTCCGCCCGCTGCAGCCGCTCAAACACGCCGCTGAAATAGGGCTCATTCTGGGCCACAAATGTAACGACAGACACGTCGCGATCTTCGACCTCGATTTTTTCTGCGCCACTCATGCTTCTGATCCCCCTTGCAGACCGGTCAGCAGGGTGTCCTTGCTCACCACGCCCACCAACACATCGCCATCTTTGATCAAAACGGGCTTGTCCGATCCGGTCGACAGGCCCACCAGCGTATCCAGATCATCATCAGGCCGCGCCACCGGATGGCCCTTGCCCTTGATCTCACCATGTTGCTCCGGCGGGACCATGATCTTGGAGGCAGAGACCAGCTTCAGCCGCGAAATACCCGCGACGAAATCCGCCACGTAATCATCGGCGGGCGCGGTCACGATATCCTCGGCTGTGCCGATCTGAACGATCTCACCGTCTTTCATGATGCCGATCCGGTCGCCCATGCGGATCGCTTCATCCAGGTCGTGGGTGATGAAAACGGTGGTTTTCTTCACGTCCTGGCTGAGGCTGAGAAATTCATCCTGCAGGTTGCGCCGAATGAGCGGATCGAGGGCCGAGAAGGGTTCATCCATCAACAGGATTTCCGGATCCGCCGCCAATGCACGGGCGAGGCCCACCCGCTGTTGCATCCCGCCTGACAGTTCTGAGGGGAGCCGGTCGCCATAGCCATGCAAACTCACCGTCTCAAGCGCCTTATCGGCGGCCTTGGCGCGGGTGTAGCCGTCCATCCCGCGCAGTTCCAAAGCGAACCCAATGTTGTCGCGCACCGACCGGTGCGGCAACAGCGCCATGTTCTGAAACACCATCCCGATCTTGTCGGCCCGGGTCGCGCGCAGTTGCTCAGACTTCATCGCGCCAATGTCTTCGCCCATGATGCGGATTGTGCCGGCGGTGGGCTCAATCAGGCGGTTGATGTGGCGCACCAGCGTGGATTTACCCGAGCCCGACAGGCCCATCAGGCAGAAAATCTCACCCTTGGAGACTGAAAAACTCGCGTCCTTCACGCCCACAACAGCGCCATAGCGTTCCAGCACCTCAGGCTTGCCGATCCCCTCTTTGCGGACCGCCTCCATCGCCTCAGGCGCGCGCTCCCCAAAGATTTTCCATACGTTTTCTAGCTCAACAACCGCGTCGCTCACGCCCGTGCCCTCTCGCGTTTTGGGTCGTAAAATGGGGTGGAGCAGACTTTGGCGGGCAAGCGTTTCATATGCCCGTCCATTTGCCCCACTTCCAGTTCCGTGCCTATTTCCGCATGCTCAACGGCCAGCCGGGCCATTGCAATCGTGCGCTCATATTTTGGAGAGCGGACAGCAGAGGTGATCACCCCCACAGGCCGTTCCCCGTGATACACATGCGCGCCATGCAGCGGCACATCGTCCCCTTCAAACCAAAGCCCGCGCAGCACCTTGCGCGGGTCACGCGCGTTGCGTTCCAGCGCGGCTTTGCCGATGAAGTCCGTTTTATTCATGCTGACGGCAAAGCCCAAGCCCGCCTCCAGCGCATCCACGCCCGGCGCAAACTCGGCATTGGCGGCGGCCAGCCCGGCCTCCACCCGCAGAATGTCCAACGCGGCAGAGCCCATCGGCTCGATCCCGAACTCTTCGCCCGCCGCCATTACAGCCGCCCACAGGCCGGGTGCATCTTCCGTGGAACAGAAAAGCTCATAACCCAGCTCGCCGGTATACCCCGACCGGGCCAGCATGAACGGAATGCCGTCACGATCGCCCACACGGGCCACGGTCACGCCAAACCACTTTACATCATCCAGCGCGGGCACAGTGGGCTGTGTGAACACGATCTTGCGCAGCACATCGCGAGAGCGCGGACCCTGCAGCGCGAGGTTCGGCAGGGCATGGCCCATCCCATGAATGCGCACTTGCAGGTTCTCAGTGCGGGCGACCTCTTCCATCACACGCGCGCTTTCTTCCGTGCCACAGCACCAGCGGAACAGGTTCGGCGCAAGGCGGAACAGTGTGCCATCATCCACAACCGCGCCCGCCTCATCACAGATCAGCGCGTAAGTGCCCCGCCAAACGGCCAGGCGCGCCACATCGCGTGTCATGACCTTTTGCAAAAGCGCCTCGGCGTCCGGGCCGATCACATCATATTTGCGCAGGCCCGACATATCCTGAAGCGTAACCTTGTCCCGACAGGCCCAATATTCTCCAATCGTGCCGGTGGACGGAAAGGACACCGGCGCCCACAGATCGCGCGCAGGTGCAAAATGCTGGGTCAATTTGGAGGTCTCAGGGGCAAACGCGCTTTCCTGACTGACAGACATCGGCGCATTCTCCTTTTCGCGATAGGCCACGGCCCGGCGGATCGGTGCATCGGGTTTGTAGATACGCACATGCACATCGGTGGGGTTCCACCCGTTGATCGGATCAATGTCATCCGGGCAGGCGGTTGAGACGCAGACCAGCGCATCCATCGCCTTCATCGCCACATAGTCACCGGGGCGCGAATGGCTTTCTTCGGTCAACAGTTCATGAGAGTGATGATCGACCCAGGTGTTCCAGAAAAAATTGATCGCAGGCCAGGCCGGGCGACGCGAGACTCCGAAGGGGACGAGCGCCTCCGAGATATTGTCAGAACAGTTCACATGGCCCGGAAATCCGCGCTCCTCATAGCCGCGCGCGGTGCAGGCCATGCCAAAGGCGTCATGCCGTCCGCAGGTGTCTTGCACCACATTCATCAGCGGATTGAGATCTTGATCGAAAAACTTGTCCAAAAGGCCCGGCCCGGGATAGGCCCCGCGCACCATGCTGCGGGTCGCGGTGGAATCGATGAACCGCTCCTGGCCCTTCTCCAAGGCCCCCGCCCGCATCGCCATAAAGTCTGAGCATTGCTGCCCGTCTATATCAATGACCTGAACGATCTCGCCGGGCTTGACCTCATAGGCGCGCGCGGTGCCGCGGGTCACGGTGAACTCATCGCGCACCTCCCCCAAGGGCGGCGGCAGCACGGCGGAGTTCTGTGACGCAGGCGTACAAGACACCGTCAATTGTCCAATGTCACCGCCGGTCACCAATTCATAAACATGCAGCGGCCGGATCACCCAAACGGTACAGGCCGCGGTGGCGCGGAACACGCAAAGATCGTCCACCGTCACCTCAGTCACGGGAAAGGTGGTGCGCTCTTCTCCGCCATGTGAGGCGATCCATCCTAAAAGAGCATGCGCATCAAAGCGGTCCACAGACACGGTCTCATTCTGCACAAGGTCGAGACGCTCCGGCGCCACCTGACCTTTGAGATCGAACACCAACAGCGATGCCGATTGCCGGGCGGAACTTTCATGAAGTGAGATCAAGTCGCCCGCCTTGAGGTCAAACCGCACCGCATCGCGCGGTGACAGCGACCGGGTGACAGACTGTTTGCCGGACGAAAACCCGGGGAAGCTGCGACGTCTTCCGTCGAACCCCATATTGCTGAACTCATGAAGTACAGGCTGTGTCAGCACTGGCTTTTCCTTCTGGCTATGTAACTAGTTTCATGCGTCTCGATTCGGGTCAAGATTTTCTTGAAACCAGTTACACTCTGCCGTTAGCCTGCCCATATGCTAGGCAATTCGAAGAAGAAAAAGCCGAATCTGCGCGATGTTGCGAGGACTGCCGAAGTGTCTGTCGCAACCGTGTCGCGCGTGCTCAATTCGCCGGACGTGGTCAACAAGGCAACGCGCGACCGGGTCGAAGGGGTGATCGCACAGCTGGGCTTTGTCCGGTCTGCGGCGGCCCGGGCGATCAACTCGGGGCGCACGCGGCTATTGGGGGCGCTGATCCCCACGCTGGACAGTGATATCTTCTCGCTCACTGTGAACAGCATAGAGCAGACACTGGTCGAACACGGTCTGTCTTTGATCGTGGCAACCACCGACGATGACCCCGAAAAAGAAGCGCGCAAGGCGCAAGAACTGCTTGATGTCGGGGTGGAGGGGATCTTTGTCACCGGCGTGGACCACAGTGACGCGCTCTACGAAATCCTGCAAAGGAGCCGCGTGCCCACCGTGGCCATATCATTTTATGATGCGGGCTATCACCTGCCCACGGTCGGCTATGACAACCGCGTGGCGGCAGAGATGGCCTGCGCGCATCTCATGGAGCTGGGTCATGCGCGGGTCGCGGTCGTGCATGGGCCGCTGTCGGGCAATGACCGGACACAGGCCCGGATCGATGGCACGCGCGCGGCGCTGGCCGGCAAAAGCTGTCGCCTCTATGAGACGGATCTCCGCGTCGAAGGCGGCGTCAAGGCGGTGCAGCAGATCATGCAGGATACGCCGCGATGTGATGCGATCTTTTGCTTGTCGGATGTCATGGCCTTTGGTGTCTTGAATGAATTGCTGCGCATGGGGGTGGATGTGCCCCGGGACCTGTCGGTCATTTCCATTCACGACTTGCCCGCCTCTGAATACACGTTCCCGCCGCTCACCACGGTCCATCTGCCCGCCCGCCAAATGGGACGCAAAGCCGCTGAAAGCCTCGCGGCTTGGGTGGAGCATGACGTGCGGCCGGACCCGGTGCATCTGGCCTCGCGGCTGGTGGTGCGGGGCTCCACGCGACAGCGATCCTGACCCGGCCCAACCTCCGCCGCAACAGGTGCAAAACCCGTGTTTTCGACCACGAATTGCTCAGGATGCGGAGCCGGCAATGCACTAGGGGAACACCTCATATCCTGTGTGAAACGCGCCACAAGCCACTAGAACTATGGGTATTTCCAAAAGAATTTTTGTAAAATTAGAAGATAACGCTAGGCGAATGATCAGTTTTTGAGTACAGGTGACCGCAGATAAAAAGGTGCGAGACAGCACCACAGAAGAGCGGTGATAGTAATGAGAGCAGTGAATTACGCTGTCCGTGGTGCGGACGGTGACGTTATTCGGGAAACGTTGGATCAAGGCAATCCAGCCAGTTTAAATACCACCAACAGTCAGCAAATCTCCCTCAACCTGAACCCGGGTGAGGTGCAGGGCTATGTGCAAAAGGGCGGCGATCTGCACGTCCTTTTGGCCAATGGCGAAGTGATCGTGCTGGAAAACTTCTTTGCCGGACCCGGCGACAAAGAGCTGTTCCTGAGTAAGGAAGGTTACTTTACCGAAGTGCTCCTGACCTCTGACGCCAATGGCACGCTGACGGCACAGTATTCCGGCGTCGAAGTGGGCGACAAATGGAGCAGCTACGACGATCTGGTCTTCCTAGATATCGAACGGATCGAGCCGGTTGTGGCCCCGCTTGTGGCCCCGGCTCTGGGCGGGCTTGGCTTTGGCGGCGCGGCGGCCGCAGCGGCTGGTGTTGCGGCGGCGGGTGTTGCGTTTTCATCGGGTGGCGATGATGGCGTGCCCGTGGTGCCAACCGACCCGACCGATCCGCCTGACCCCACGGATCCAACCCCTCCGACAGGTCCCAACCCGCCGACCAACCCCACTGGACCTGCAGACCCCACAGTGAACGACGCGGATGTCCCGCGCATCATTGGCGGTACAGCCGACAGCTCCGTGACAATCACGGGCACAGGCGAGCCCGGCACCAATGTCGAAGTGGTTGTCGGCACGACAACAGAGACCACGACAATTGGCCCCGACGGCACATGGGAAGTGGTGCTCGATCCCTCTGAGCTGCCAGCCGATGGTGTCTATGACAGCGTGGTGAATTTCACCGGCGGCGATGGCAGCACCGAAACGCTCGATGGCCCGCGTGTGGATATCGACACCACACCGCCCGACATTGACGTGACCTCTGGTACGCAGTCCACCGGCGATCTGGTCAACAGCGCCGATCACCAAAGCGGCACCGTAATCACCGGCACGGGTGAGGCGGGCGCGGCGGTGTCTGTTGTGGTCGGCGGCGCGACGCAAAGCACGACCGTGGCCCAGGATGGCACATGGTCGGTGACTTTTGGCTCCGGCGAGATTGCCGAGGGCGAATACAATGCCGACATGACCATCGTGTCCACGGACGCGCGCGGCAACTCCACCACTATCACGGATGTTCTGGTCGTCGACACGGTCGCACCTTTGGCCGATGTGGCGGCTGTGACAGGCGACGATCTGATCAATGCGGCTGAGGCCTCAGGCGGCGTGACGCTGACCGGCACGGGTGAGCCGGGCGCGAGTATTTCTGTGGAATTTCAGGGCGTTACCCAGCAGGGCACTGTGGATCAGAATGGCGCATGGTCGTTTGATTTCGCCTCCGTGGCGGCGGGCACCTACACCTCGACAATCAATGTCAGCTCCACGGATGCGGCGGGCAACACCTTCACCACAAGCCATGACGTGCAGGTGGACACTGAAAACGGTGTCACCCTCGCCACGCCCATCAGCGGTGACAACATCCTCAATCAGGCAGAAGCCGCCAGCGATCTGACCCTCACAGGCACCACCGATCCCGGAAGCTCGGTTCAGGTGACGCTTGCGGGCGTGACGCGGACGGCCACGGTCGATGCCAATGGCAATTGGTCCGCGGTCTTTGCTGCGGGCTCGGTGCCGGGTGGTGAATATGACGCGGTGGTCAATGTTCTGTCCACTGATGCCGCGGGCAACACCGCCACGGCCAGTTCCAACCTGCGGGTGGATACGGTCGCGGGCGATGTCGCGCTCTCCACGCAACCCATTGAGGTGGATGATGTCATCAATGCTGTTGAGCGGCAGGACGGCGTGGAAATCTCTGGCACCGCAACGCCGGGCCTGACGGTCACGGTGGGGCTGGGCGCGGCCAGTCAGAATGTGTTGGCCGATGCCAATGGCAACTGGAGCACAACGTTCGCCGCCTCTGACATCCCGAGAGGCACACAGACCTTGCCGATCACGGCTTCGATCACCGATGCCGCCGGCAACAGCCGCAGCGTGAGCGACACGGTGGAGCTTGATACGGTCGTCGACAATCACGCGATCAGCACCGCCGCGATTGAAGGCGATGATGTGATCAACGCCGCCGAGCGCGCCGATGGCGTCACGATCAACGGCACGACCGAGCCGGGATCAACCGTCGAGGTGCAGTTTGGCAATGTCACCCGCACGGCAGATGTGGATGCGTCCGGGAATTGGACGGTGGATTTTGCCGCCTCTGACATCCCGGAAGGCACCTACGCCACCGGCATTTCCGCCACGGCCACCGATCCTGCGGGCAATGTCAGCACGACGAGCAGCCAAGTGCAGGTCGACACCGAGGTGGACAATTTCGGCGTCGTTCTGAACCAGGCAGGCGATGACATCGTGAACGCATCAGAGCGCGCCAATGGTGTGACGCTGAATGGCACGACCGAGCCGGGCTCGGCCGTCAATGTCACGCTTCAGGGGTCGACACGGCCTGCGAGTGTGGACAGCAATGGCAACTGGTCCGTCACCTTCCCACCCAGCGATCTGCCCGAAGGCACCTATGAGGCGACAGCCACGATCGTGGCAACGGATGCGGCGGGCAATTCCAGCACGCTGACCGACACGTTCCAGATTGACACTGAGATTGACACGCCCAACGTGGACTCGGTCACGTTCGTCAATGGCGATGTGGGCCGGATCAGCACGGACAACATCACCGATAACTTTGAGATCGGCTCTCTGGCGGGCGATGGCACAACGGGTGAGCCTGAGCATCGTCAATCGGTCGATCCGGTCTTCGGCACGGAGTTCACCTTTACGTCTCCGGTTCCCGATGGCACGCACCTTGTGGTGCGCAAAAGCGATGCGGCGGGCAATGCCTCGGCCACTCTGGTGGTGTTGGAAGACAACGCAACCAATGCCACCACGATCGAGAACCCCGGCCTGTCGGAATATGACATCCAAGGGCTGAACCTCGAATATGCCGCGGATACCAACCTGACGCTCGATGAGACACAGATCCTTGAGTTGTCCGGCACATCCGACGTGTTGCAGGTGCAGGGCGGGGCGGATGACACACTAACGCTGGCGGGCGCCACTAAGCAGCCCGGGACGCAGGACATCGATGGTCAGACCTATGACGTCTACACGGTGGGCGACAGCGGTGCCGTGGTTGTCGTGGATCAGGAGGTCAACGTCATCATTTGATCAATCAGGTCGCGGCGTGTTCTGCCGCGGCCAGTCTACCAGTTTCAAAAAGTGCACGACAAAGATGCACGTGGTTTTGAGGGCAGGAACATGAGCGGACGGTTTTGGCGAAAGGGGCTGTGGGTGTCAGTCAGCGTATTGGCGCTGTCTGGCTGCATGTCGGATATGCCGGGCGGAGCGATGTTTGCCAAACCGCCCCAAGGGGCTGAGGCCGAGGTGACCCGCCAGTCCGGCGCGCTGTCGCCAACCCCGGGTGAGACGAATTCTGAGATCATCGAAACACTGCTCAATCGCCAATCCTTGTTGCACGATCGCGGCCCCTTTGCCGATGTGGCTCAGGCCGCGCTCAACGCCTCATCGCGGGCGTCCGAGGCGGAGTTGCGCAGCGCACAACTGAGGGCCGAGGCGGCATCGAAAAACTGGCTGCCGACACTGGGGCCCAATATCAGCCTGACATCGATGGGCGATTTGGTGACCTCGATGCTTCTCGAACAGGTCCTTTTCGACAATGGTCGCCGCAAGGCCGAACGCGCCTTTGCCGCCGCCGATGTTGAGGTTGCCGCGGTGGCGCTGTCGCAGGACATGAATGATCGCGTCTACACCGCGCTGTCCCTTTACGTGACCGCGCTCAAAGGGGCGGAGACCGCGCAGATT
>JBCCDT010000019.1:0-40409 GCA_039030635.1 Pseudomonadota bacterium | reverse complement strand
TCGGACGAAGAACGCGGCCTGATGCAGCGCGCGCTCGATGAAAACGCGGTGATCGTGGCGCAGGTGACCCCGTTCTTTGAGGATTGAGACCTTCCAGACCGATTTGGAAACCCCGCCCCGGACTTGATCCGGGGCCTCTTGAAATCAACCGGCGAGGCCCTCCCGGCTCAAGGCCGGAACAGGCTCTTGCATCAGGTCCGGGGCGGGTGCCACCTGTTCCAATATCTGTCTCCTAAGCCGCTCTGGCGCTGGCCAAGGTGATCGCCTCAAACGGTTTCAACACCGGCCAAACCGGTTTTGCATGCTCCGGCAAAAGTGACCGATCAATATCGGACAAAACACTGGCTGAGAGCTTTTCGATCCGGCGACGAATGCGCCCGATATAAAGGCTGTCCACCGGGCAGCCCGACGCAATGATCGCTTCATGGTTGGGCAGAACCAGTTGATAAAGCGATAGCTTGTCCGGTCCGTCTTGATAGCGGGCGGAGGTGTCATTGATCAGGTGCCGGGCGGGGATGGCCACGGCCTCATGCCCGAACATGTATTCAACATCTGAGCCTTTGAGGATGATCCGCTGATCAGCCGACACCACCAAATCGCGGGTCAAACCAAAATACCCCGCCCGCAAGCACACAGGGCGGAATGCGCCTTGGGCGGGCATCTCCCCTCGGATCACATGCAGCACCGGCACCAGATCGCCGGCATCTGTCATCACCAGGTCACCGCGCTTGAGCGTGTGAATAAACCGCTCCCCGTTGTCGGTCATGACCGGGGTCTGCGGCAACAAACCCGGGCGCGGGCCCACGGGCTCAATCCGCTCGGACAGACCAATTTGCATGACGTCGGCGTCGATCTCTCGCAGCTGCGGGCGGGTCATCAGATCACGCATATCCGTCAGGATCATCGGGCGCGCCGCCTCAAGATGGACCATGTGCAGGCTGTCAGGTTCGGCCCGCTCAATGGCCAGACGCGCACGGCCCTGCGGCGCATCCCAGCTATAGGACAGCCTCACGAAATCGGTGCGATCCACGTAAGGGCACGGCAAAACAGCGCTCATGGTGTCCTGGCCTTGGGCCTCGATCAACACCACGCTGCCGCCTGGCAGAACCTGCAGGGAAAACCGCCCGGGCCACGGAAAACACCGATCAAACGCCAAGAGAGTTTGCGGACGATCCTCAG
The DNA here is from genome assembly GCA_039030635.1 of Pseudomonadota bacterium. Lineage (GTDB taxonomy): Bacteria > Pseudomonadota > Alphaproteobacteria > Rhodobacterales > Rhodobacteraceae > Roseovarius. Next base: position 39,230 of record JBCCDT010000019.1, on the reverse strand, counting down.
GCGTGACGCGGGCCTCAACCGTGAGCGTGCCGCGCGGCAAAAGCTCCACCAGCGGGTTTGTCGGATCTTGGGCCAGATGGTCCGCGGTGGGTTGATCGAACCACCCTGTGTGGCGCGTGCAGGCTCCGATCCAGCTCATTCAAGCGGCCCATTTCCGCGATAGAAGCTGCGCTTCGTACCGCTTGAGAGAGGGACGCGCAGAGACGCTGTAGCCTTCGCCGGTCTCAGGCCGCAATTCAGGAAAGATGGTCTGTATCTCTTCGACCATTTCGGCCTCAAAGGACTGGGTGATCTGCGGGCCGGGCAAGAAGCTTTCGGTCTCAAGCCCGGCAGAGGTGATCACCTCGTGTTGGTCAAACAGAACATGGAAGTAGTCGACATACCCCCCCTCAACCTGACGCACCGTGCGATCGTTGATCAGGTCCTTCGCCGCGACCAGAACCTCCGGCTCACCAAATAAAAGCTCTGCCAGGACATCCTTGATCAGAATGCGGTGCAGGGGAGACACGGCAAGGTCTGCATGCGCACCAAAGGTGCCCGCCTTGATGAAAACCGGTGCGAAGGGGCCTGTTGCCTCAACCTGACGGTGCCCGATCCAGCGAATGGGTTGGGGACCGCGATCCTTGGTTATCACCAGATCACCCACCTGCAGATCCTCAACCGGGCGCTCGCCCTGATCGGTCAGGATCAATGTTTCCGCGACAAAACAGGGCACGGAATTCAGCGTGATAAAGGCGACATCGCTTTGCCCGGTTGTGCTTTCGACCTGGTAGGTGAAATTCACCGTCTCTTCGTCACTGTCGCTGTCGACCGTGATGGTGCCATCGGCATTGACGGTGACATCCTGCCCCGATGGCAGGGGGATCGGCACGCCAACGGTCACCGGCTGACCGTTGATATGGGTGATGAACAGCGTGCCACCGGTGGCGTTGTTGTCATTGCCCAGAATGTCAAAGGTCTTGGTGGCATCCGGCGCCATGGTCAGATCGTCATCATTGGCAATCAGCGCCGTCTGCACACTGTCACCTGCGATCAAAAGCGTGGAATCATAATTGCTGTCGGCCACATCCGCGATGCCGATGCGGATGGTGTTTTCCACGCCTGGATTGACGTCCATCTTCAACGTCAGCGTGATCGTGACCCCGTCCATTTCCGTGTTCAACTGATCGGACGTGTTGTCCTGAAACAGGTTGGCATTGTCGTTGCTGTTGAGGTTGCCAGGGTCCACATCCCCATCGCCCACGGCCAATTCCACGAATTGGTCATTCACCCAGACGCCCACGAAGTCTTGGAACTGCGAGTTGGTGAATTCGGGGTATTCCTCCGAGGCAAAGACAAACTGCATTGTCATCACATCGCCGTCGGGAACGAAGGTCACATCAAGAAAGGCGGCATCAAACGTGCTGGCCTGGGCCTCATCATTGAAATCCTGCACGTTGTTGGGCCCGCTGGAGGCGCTTGTCGTGCCGGTGTTCAGGTTCGATTGGCTGGCATTGTTGTTGGTAAAGGCGCTGGTATCCCCGGTCGACAGGATCACACCGGTCGGACCTGGCACCACACCCGGGGCATCATTGTTTGTGTCATCATAGATGCCGGAACTGTCGGGATCGCCCGTGTAGGTGGCGCTGACCACCTGAACGCTGTCGCCAAAAATCGCTTCGGCCATCGCCTCTGCATCAGCAGAGGTATCAATTGGCACCTCAACGCCTGCAACCATGTTAGCCCACCTCGTGTCATGCCGAGGTCAAGACGCAATCGCACCGGCGCATACCGGATCATGTGGGTGCCTGAATACCCGCTCGATTGTCGGCCTTTTTTGGCCGTGATTGCCCTGCCTCGGGTCTGTTATTGTTGAAATGGTTACCAGAATCCGGTCCGGTTGTTAAGACTTATTCACCGCAACAAATTTATCGTGTAGGGGTGTGGCGGCCCGACCAAAAGGTGCGACCTATGCCCCAAAACCTGGATCCCGCTGCCCTGACAGCTGATCTTATCCGATGCCCCTCTGTCACGCCTGAGGAGGGGGGCGCTTTGGTGCTCTTGGAGCGCGTGCTGAGCGAGGCGGGGTTTGACTGTACGCGGGTGGATCGCGGTGATGTTTGCAACCTGTTCGCACGCTGGGGCGTCAAGACCGCCGAGCGGACTTTCGGCTTTAATGGACATACCGACGTGGTGCCCGTGGGCGATGAAGCAGCCTGGAGCGTTGGGCCGTTTTCAGCTGAGACACGCGATGGGATGATCTGGGGGCGCGGCGCCACGGATATGAAATCGGGCGTCGCCGCCTTTGCCGCTGCCGCCGTTGATTTCGTGACCCAGACCCCGCCCAAGGATGGTGCGGTGGTGCTCGCCATCACCGGCGACGAAGAGGGCGATGCGGTGGATGGCACGGTCGCGCTGCTCGATTGGATGGACAGCCAAAGTGAGGCGATGGATGCCTGCCTGGTGGGGGAGCCGACCTGCCCCACGCGCATGGGTGAGATGATGAAGATTGGGCGGCGCGGTTCCATGTCGACCTGGATCACGCTCACCGGTGTGCAGGGGCATTCCGCCTATCCGCACCGCGCCAAGAACCCGCTTCCTGCCATGGCGCGTCTGGTCGATCGTCTGTCCTCGCATGTGTTGGACGGTGGCACGGATCACTTTGACCCGTCGACCCTCGCTGTCGTGAGTGTTGAGACAGGCAATGACACGACCAATGTCATCCCAGCCAGCTGCCGCGCGACGGTGAATATCCGTTTCAATGATCGCCATACCGGGGCAGGTTTGACCGAGTGGTTGCAGGGTGAGCTGGACCGCGTTGCGGCGGAATTTGACGTTGAGGCCGACATGCAAGTCAAGATCTCCGGTGAAAGCTTCCTGACCCCGCCGGGGCCGCTATCTGACCTTGTGGCCAAATCGGTGGAGGCGGAGACGGGCACCCTACCGGTGATGTCGACCTCGGGCGGCACATCGGATGCACGGTTTGTCAAAGACCACTGCCCGGTGGTTGAGTTTGGTCTTGTCGGTCAGACGATGCATCAGGTTGATGAGCGGGTCGAGATCGCGCAGATACATACGCTCAAAGCCATTTACAGCCGTATTTTGCGAGACTTCTTCGCATGACCCTTGAGATCGGCCCCACGCAGGATATTGCCGCCTGTCTTGAGCTGCGCCGCGTTGTCTTCATGGTGGAACAGAACGTCTCAGAGGCCGATGAGCGCGATGGCAAAGACGAGGCCGCCCATCACATTCTGGCCCGCCGTGACGGCAGCCCGGTGGGGTGCGCGCGAATTTTGATCGACGGCACGTCCGGCAAGATCGGTCGGGTGTGCGTGCTGAGCGATCAACGGGGAACAGGTCTGGGGCAGGCGTTGATGGCGGGTTGCTTGACCCATTTGCGATCCATGTCAGGGGTGACCCGCGCGGTGCTGGGCGCGCAGACCCACGCGCTGGGATTTTACGAAAACCTCGGATTTGTCGCCTTCGGGCCGGAGTTCCTGGACGCAGATATCCCGCATCGCATGATGGAGCGCGCTTTGTGAGGCACGCCAAGCTTGTTGTGATGCTCAAGGTGCCGCGCGCGGGCCGTGTGAAAACCCGGCTTGGGCGTGAGATTGGCATGACCCGGGCCGCTTGGTGGTTTCGCCATCAGGTGACAGGGCTCTTGCGCCGTATTGAGGATCCGCGCTGGCAAACCATCCTGGCTGTCGCACCGGACCACGACGGCCTGGCCTTTCGCCGCTGGCCTGCGCATCTGACGCGCCTGCCTCAAGGGCGCGGCGATCTGGGCGCGCGTATGGGGCGATTGATGCGGGGGCTTTCACCCGGGCCTGTGTGCATCATTGGCGGTGATATTCCGGGTGTGACACGGGCCCATATTGCACGGGCTTTCAAGGCGTTGGGCGATCATGAGGCCGTGTTTGGACCCGCGCCTGACGGGGGCTATTGGCTTGTTGGTCTCAAACGCAGTGGTCGCGTGCCACCAACAGCTTTTGGCGGGGTTCGATGGTCGTCAGAACACGCACTCGCCGATAGTATGGCCAGCCTGCCGGGCGCGCGCATCGCGCTGACGGACACGCTCCAGGACGTGGACACGGCTGAAGACCTGAGGCGGATATGCGCGTCGGTCTGATCATCTTATGTGCGGGCTATGTGCTCAGCCAGTTCTTTCGCGCGTTTCTGGCCGTGCTCACCGACGTGCTTGAACGCGATCTTGGCACCACGGCGGATGATCTCGCCTTCGCCTCGGGTCTTTGGTTCGTGACCTTTGCGGTCATGCAACTCCCGGTGGGGTGGGCGCTGGATCGGATCGGTCCACGGCGCACGGCGTCTCTTCTGCTGTTGTTCGGTGGTGGTGGCGGCGCCTTGGTGTTTGCAGCCGCGACCCAGCCTGTGCACATCAACCTCGCCATGATGCTGATCGGCGTGGGATGCTCGCCCGTGCTGATGGCGTCTTATTTCATTTTCGCGCGAGAGTTTCCGCCCGCGAAGTTTGCCACATTGGCCGCGCTCATGCTGGGGGTGGGGTCTGTGGGCAATCTCGTGGCCTCCTATCCTATGGCCTTGGCTGCCGAAACCCTCGGCTGGCGGGCGAGCCTGGTGACGCTCGCCGCGGTGTCTGGGGCCATCGCCATCGGCATTCTTGTGTCAGTGCGTGACCCAGAGCCCGTGTCGCAGACCGATGGCGGCTCGCTGCTGAGCTTGCTCCGCATGCCCGCGCTCTGGGCGATTTTTCCTCTGATGGTCGTGGCCTATGCGCCGGCTGCCGCGATCCGGGGGCTTTGGATGGGGCCCTACCTGATCGACATGCACGGATTGACAACAGAGCAGGTGGGCCAGGCCACGCTGGTGATGGGTGTGGCGATGATCCTCGGAACATTCGTCTATGGCCCGCTTGACCGCATTCTGGGCACCCGAAAATGGGTCGTGTTGATTGGCAACCTTTTGTGCGCGGTCGCGATTATCAGCTTGTCTTTGACGGTCGATGCCGGTGTGATCTTTGCGGTTGCCCTCTGTGCCGCGCTTGGCTTTTTCGGGGCCACGTTCCCGGTCATGATTGCCCATGCGCGCGCGTTCTTTCCACCTGCACTGGCCGGGCGGGGCGTGACGCTGATGAACCTCTTTGGGATCGGCGGTGTCGGGCTCCTGCAATTTGCGTCCGGGCCGCTACATGCTTCGGTTCTCGCGGGGTCTGGTCCGGCCACCGCCTATATGGCGCTCTTTGGCATGTTTGGCCTCGCGCTGCTGATTGGCTGCGCGATTTACGTCTTCAGCCGCGACGCCACGTCCTGAGATAGGCCTTTCCCCCCGCATGTGTTGGGAGTAAGAGGCCTCGTGAACCATCCCGACATTGGAGAATCTGACATGGGATATAAAGTCGTCGTCGCTGGGGCCACAGGCAATGTGGGCCGCGAAATGCTGAACATTCTGGCAGAGCGCCAGTTTCCTGTAGATGAGCTTGCCGCACTGGCCTCGCGCCGGTCGCTGGGCACTGAGGTGACGTTTGGCGAGACAACATTGACGACGAAAGATATCGACACGTTTGATTTCACCGGATGGGACATGGCGCTCTTTGCCATCGGGTCCGAGGCCACAAAGCAATACGCGCCCAAGGCGGCCGCGGCGGGTTGCGTGGTGATCGATAACTCCTCGCTTTACCGCTATGACCCCGATGTGCCGCTTGTGGTGCCGGAGGTGAACCCCGAAGCGGTGGAAGGCTATGCCAAGAAAAACATCATCGCGAACCCGAATTGTTCGACCGCACAGATGGTGGTGGCGCTCAAACCCTTGCATGATCGCGCCAAGATCAAGCGCGTGGTCGTCTCGACCTATCAGTCGGTATCCGGCGCGGGCAAGGATGGGATGGATGAACTTTGGGATCAAACCAAGGCCATCTATAACCCGACCACTGAGGTGGAGCCCAACAAGTTTCAGAAACAGATCGCGTTCAACGTGATCCCGCATATCGACACTTTCATGGAGGACGGCTCCACCAAGGAAGAATGGAAGATGGTGGCGGAAACCAAAAAGATCGTGGACACGTCGATCAAGGTCACGGCGACCTGCGTGCGGGTGCCGGTCTTTGTGGGTCACTCAGAGGCTGTGAACATCGAGTTTGAAGAGTTTCTCGACGAAGATGAGGCCCGCGATATCCTGCGGGAGGCGCCGGGGATCATGGTGATCGACAAACGCGAGGCCGGTGGCTACGTGACGCCCATCGAATGTGTGGGCGACTACGCAACCTTCATCAGCCGGATCCGTCAGGACAGCACGATTGAGAACGGGCTGAACCTGTGGTGTGTGTCCGACAACTTGCGCAAAGGGGCCGCGCTCAATGCGGTGCAGATCGCAGAGACGCTGGGCAACCGGGTTTTGAAGAAAGGGCTGGAGCCCGCCTGACGCGGCCTAAAACGGCTCAATGACATCGAAATCGTCGGTGATGTCTTTCACCGGCGATTTTTTTGTGACCGCGGCAGAGGTTTGGTCCCTCGGCACAGCGTGATGTGACACCCATGCGTGCGGATGGCCGGGAAACCGCGCGCGCATCTTTTTCACAAGTTTGCTGTATTCAAAGCCGAGCTGCGCCGTGTTGCAGATGCGTCTGCCCGTTTCTCGATCATGAAGCGCTAGGCCGCCCCCAGAGGCTACAAGGCAGAACCCTCTTTTCTTCAAACGCGCCTTGAGATCAGTCCAAGTTGTCGACTGCAGAAAATCCGACAGGAGCCGTGATTTTAGACCCTCAATCGAACGGTTTTCGGACGATTGCGCGGACTTGATCCGACGTGACATGTCAATCTCTCGGGTGACGAGATCGCGCAAAAGCTGACTGACGGTCACATCGCGCTCGCGTGCAAGCCGCCGCGCGGCATCCGCCAGTTCTGCCTGAAGCTTTACATCAACCCATTCCATGGCGTGCATCAAACACGACCTTGGTTAGCGAAGGGTTAATCGCCGCGTCAAAACCGTTCCGCGCGGAGCACCTGGCAATCCACCACAGACACAACGCCAATGTGCTTTTCCACCACGGTGAACGCGGCGTTCAGAAGCTCATCCAGCTTCTCGCCCCGGATCATACACACGACCTGCACCATGCCCGATCCGCGCGTGACATCACCTGACCGCTCCCACTCTCCCGACCGACCGGACCCGCCGTAAACCGGCAGAATCGTGTATCCCGTCACACCGGCCTCTTGCAGGGCCCGGGTCAGACGAGACTGCATCGCCTTTTCGATGGTGATCTCAACACGTTTTGCGTCATGGGTCTGCATGTCAGCCTCCGGTCACGGCTTGGGCAATGGTCAGGTAGAGCGGTATACCAATGGTCAGGTTGAACGGAAAGGTCACGCCAAGCGACAGCGTCAGGTAAATCGACGGGTTCGCCTCTGGCAAGGCTACGCGCATCGCCGCGGGCACCGCGATGTAGCTCGCAGATGCCGAGAGCACCATCAACAGCAGCGTACCACCGGTCGACAGGCCCAGAGCGAGACCGGCCCCCAGCCCCAGCAAGCTGCCGATCACAGGCATCAGAACACCAAAAGCGAGGCTTCCAAGGCCGAGCGCCCCACGCCCGCGCCGCATGCCACGCCCGGCCACCAGACCCATATCCAAAAGGAACAAGCACAGGACGCCTTTGAACGGGGCAACTATGAAACTTTCGATCTCTGCCAAGCCCTCTTGGCCGGTGAGACAGCCGATCAAAAACGCGCCGACCAGCAGCACGATCGACCCGTTGAGCAGGATTTCCCGCCACAGCTGGCTGTCCATGCGACCGCCCTTTTCCCCGCGCGTCACAAGCCAAAGGGCGGACAGAATGGCGGGGGCTTCCATCGCTGCGGCGACGGCCACCATGTATCCTTCAGACGGGATACCACGCCCTTCCAGAACAGATGTCGCCGCCACGAATGTCACAATGGAGATCGACCCGTAATGCCCCGCAACGGCCGCGGCATTCAGTCGGTCCATCCCGGACAAAACCCTGAGCAGAACAAAGGCCACAAACGGGATCAAGGCCGACAAGAGGATCCCCGCCAACAGCGACAATCCCAGCGTCAGATCGACCCCGTGATCTGCGACGCTGACGCCCCCTTTGAACCCGATCGCAAAGAGCAGATAGAGAGAGATCGCCTTGGCCGCGGCCTCTGGAAAGGTCAGGTCGGACCGGGCAAGCGAGGCTCCAAGGCCGAGCGCGAAACTCAGCACGATGGGCGACATCAGGTTGTCGGCGGCCAGGGCTAATATCTCTGACATTGGTGTCGCACCCCAAATAAACGTGCGGCCTTATCAAGGAGCGGGCCTCAGAAGAAAAGCGAAAATGCAGGTCCTCACCGCCGAAACGCCGCGATTTGCGTGATATCCAGGCGATCTCGCGCGCAAACCACCGAAGGCGCCGCTGTGGATGGCTCCAAGTTGCATCGAATGTGACGGATATAGTGCCCTTGCAGCAACCATTTGAAAACCTTGCGGTGGCACGGTGCAGCCATGCACTGGGGGGTGCGGAAATTTGGGGTGAGATGTGGAACTCTTAACATCTTTGCAACAGCGTGAGCGGGTCATGCTGGACAGTGATCGGCTTAACGATCTTTACATGCAGCTGGGACAGCATGCAGCAGAAGACGTGGTGTGCCGCGCGCTGGAAGAAATGGCGGCGCGGCTCTCGCACATCGAAAAAAGCTATCTGGCCGGGGATTGGGACGATCTTCGCAAGAATGCCAGAGGCTTGGGCGCCATTGCTGATCAGCTTGGCATCACGGTCCTGGCGCAAGTGGCGCGGGATGTGAAGACCTGTGTCGAGGCCGCAGATCCCGTGGCCACAGCGGCCACGATTGCCCGGTTGATGCGCGTGGGCGAAAGCTCTCTCACAGAAGTCTGGGACATGCAGGACATTTGACGACCTGCGCGGGCAGCCCCTAGGGCGCTTTTCTGCGATACAGCAAAAGACAGGGCTTGCGGGCCGCGCACCACAGCGTAGGCTGGCCTGACATCTCCAATTGAAGGCCCGCCCATGTCCCCGAAATTCGCCCCCGATACGTCCGAAGCCATCCCCGTCCACGTGGTTGAACAGGGTGCTCTCGACGCGTTTCTCGAGGATCAGCCTGAATCGGTCGCGACATGGGTCCGCGCATCAGGCTTCACCGCGGCACTGGGCACCTCCGTGCTCCTTCCGTCAGAGGACGGTGCGGTACAGGCGGTGCTTGCGGGCTATGGCTCCGCCTCGGGTCGTGCGCGCGGCCGGTTTCACCTGGCCACAGTGGCGTCTTCCTTGCCGGACGGGGTTTATCGCCTCGACGGTTTGCCGCCCGAGACGCAAAGCGTCGAGGCGCTGGGCTGGCTCTTGGCGCATTACAGCTTTTCGCGCTACCGCGACCAAACCGGCGCAAAGGCGCGGCTTGTGGCCCCATCAGAGGTCGACGCTGCACGGATTGAAGCCATCGCCGAAGGTGAGTGTCTGACCCGCGATCTGATCAACACGCCCACCTTTGATCTGGGCCCCGCAAATCTTGAGGCCGCGGCCAGCGATCTGGCGGCGCGGCATAAGGCACAGTTCAACGTGACCGTGGGCGATGCACTGTTGCAAGAGAACTTTCCGATGATCCACACGGTCGGTCGCGCCGCAGAGCAGGCGCCGCGTTTGATCGATATCCGTTGGGGGACGTCAGGGCCGAAACTGACGCTGGTGGGCAAAGGCGTGTGTTTTGACACCGGTGGTCTGAACCTCAAGCCGGGCGGTTCCATGGGGCTGATGAAGAAAGATATGGGCGGGGCCGCGACAACCTTGGGGCTTGCACATATGATCATGGCGCTGAAGCTGCCTGTGCAATTGCGTGTTCTGATCCCGGCCGTGGAGAACTCAGTTGCGGGCAATGCCTACCGCCCCGGAGACATCCTGACCGCGCGCAATGGCAAGACGGTGGAAATCAACAATACCGATGCCGAAGGGCGTTTGGTGCTGGCCGACGCACTGTCGTTTGGGGCTGAGGAAGCGCCGGATTTGATGGTGTCCATGGCCACGCTCACAGGGGCGGCGCGGGTCGCGGTCGGGGCCGATTTGGCGCCATTTTTCTGTGATGACACGCCTGTGGCGCGTGCGCTGGAAGACGCCTCACACCGCGTGGCCGATCCGGTGTGGCGCATGCCGTTTCATGAGCCTTATGAGACCCTGATCGAACCCGGCATTGCCGATCTCGACAACGCGCCCAAAGGCGGTTTTGCCGGTGCGATCACGGCCGCACTCTTCCTGCGGCGGTTTGCTGGCGACACGCGCTATGCCCATTTTGACATCTATTGCTGGTCTGCCTCAAATCAGCCCGCCCGACCCAAAGGCGGGGTGGGCATGGGCGCGCGCGCGCTCCTTGACGCATTGCCCGAGATTTTGGGCCTATGACGGACCCGCGCCTGACCCCGGCCAACGCCCGTGTCGCCGCAGAGCGGCTTCGCGGCTCCGTCGATGCGCCTACCTTTGCCCCCGGCACGCCCGCTATGGTCAACACACCGCTTGTTGATCTGTTGCGGGAGCCGGGTGGCGCGCGCGACAGGCAGCTATGTCTAGGAGAGGGCGTGCTGGTCTATGAGCTGCATCAAGGTTGGGCCTATGTGGAGGCTGTCCGCGACGGCTATGTCGGCTATTTGCCAGCCCGCGATGTGGGAGACATGCCCGCGCGTACGCACCGGGTGAGCGCGCGCGCCACGCATCTTTATGCAGAACCAGATTTCAAAACGCGTGAGCGGGTCACCCTCAGTTTGGGCGCGATGGTCGCCGTGACTGGACAGGCGAATGACAGGTTTTCCGCGACAGGCAGCGGGCTTTTCGTGCCAACGGCGCACCTGACCCCCGTGACTGAGATGGCGCATGATCCGGTTGATGTGGCAGAGCAGCTTCTTGGCACGCCTTATCTTTGGGGCGGCAATTCCAGTTTTGGCACGGATTGTTCGGGCCTTGTGCAGATGGCCTGTCTGGCCTGCGGGATCGCTTGCCCCGGAGATGCGGACATGCAGGAGGACACGCTTGGGACAAACCTGTCTGAGGATGCGCCCTTGCAGCGCGGTGACCTGCTGTTTTGGGACGGGCATGTTGCCTGGATGGCCGATGCAAGCACGCTCATTCATGCCAATGCCCATCACATGGCCACCGCCTATGAACCCTTGGACGCAGCACTTGTACGGATCGAAGCCCAAGGTGACGGCCCCGTGACATCCCGCAAACGATTGGAGCATTTCGCATGAGTGATACGTTTTTCCACCCGGTCTCTGGTTTGGACCTGCCTCGATTTGCCGGTGTGCCAACTTTCATGCGGTTGCCGCATGTGCCGCTGGGGCATGAGCGGTTCCAAGATGTGCAAATCGGCCTGATTGGCGTGCCATGGGACAGCGGCACCACCAACCGCCCCGGCCCGCGCCACGGGCCACGTCAGTTGCGCGATGCCTCGACCATGATGCGGGCGCAACATGCGGTGTCAGGTGTGCGGCCCTTTGAAACGGCGCGCTGTGCTGATCTGGGCGATGTCGGCCCGAACCCGGCGGATATTGAGGACAGCATGGCGCGGATCACGGCGTTTTACGATGAGGTGGTGGCGGCAGGGATCATACCGCTGACGGCAGGCGGGGATCACCTGACATCCCTGCCGGTGCTGCGTTCCGTGGCCAAAAAAGGCCCGGTGGGCATGATACATTTCGACAGTCACACCGATCTCTTCCATTCTTACTTTGGCGGCATGATGTACACCCACGGCACACCCTTTCGCCGCGCGGTGGAGGAGGGGCTCCTTGACCCCAAGCGCGTGGTGCAAATCGGGTTGCGCGGCACGATGTACGACACCGAGGATCGCGATTTCGCCGCCGCAGAGGGGATCCGGCTGATCCTGATCGAAGAATTCTTTGCCCGTGGCGTCGAAGATGTCATGGCCGAGGCGCGCGAGATTGCGGGCGACGGTGAGACCTATATCAGCTACGACATTGATTTCGTCGATCCCACCTTTGCCCCCGGCACTGGCACGCCGGAGGTGGGCGGCCCGAACGCGTTTCAGGCGCTTCAGGTGGTGCGGGAACTCAAAGGCGTGAACATCGTGGGCGCGGATATGGTGGAGGTGTCCCCGCCCTTTGATGAAAGCGGCGGCACGGCTTTCCTCGGTGTATCGATCATGTACGAGCTTTTGTGTCAGATGGTGGGCTTGGCCAAGGATTGACGCGGTGACCAATCCCAATCACGAACAAGAAGAGTTCTGGTCCAAGCGCGGTGGCGTCACCTGGTCTGAAAATGACGCCATTATGGATGCAACGCTGGCCCCTGTGTTGGATCACCTGCTTGAGATTTCCGCCTTGCAGGCGGGTGAGCGCGTCCTTGATATTGGCTGCGGCACCGGGCTGAGCACCGCGCGTGCAGGTGCTGCCGTCGCGCCGGGTGGCCATGTCACAGGTGTCGATATCGCCGAGCAGATGTTGGTCAAAGCGCGGGCGCAATACGACAGGGATACAGCCACCTTCTTGCAGGCCGACGCGCAGAGTTTCGGCTTCGAGGCGGGCGCATATGACGCCGTGATCTCGCGCTTTGGCGTGATGTTCTTTGCCGATCCGCCCGCCGCCTTCACCAATATCGCGCGCGCGGTGAAACCCGGCGGACGTATGGTGTTCATGACATGGGCGTCTGCGCCGGAGAATCCTTGGTTTTCGATCCCCCGTGCCGTGGCGACAGAGCGTCTGGGCCAAGCAGAGCCGACCCCACCCAATGCACCCGGTCCGATGGGCCTGGCGGGTCGCGACTACACGATGGACGTGTTTGCAAAGGCCGGACTGAAGGACGTGACGATCACGCCCGTCGCCCTTGATCTTACCCCTCCGGGCACAGCGCAATGGATGGGGGCGTTTTCCCTCGTTTTGGGGCCCGCATCCCGGATCTTTGCGGAGCTGGCGGGGACAAAAGAAGACGCTGCCGCGATTGTGGCGGGCGTGGAAGATCGCTTTCGAGCCTATGAAACGGAAAACGGGCTGCGCGTACCGGCTGTGCTCAATCGGATTGAGGTGCGCCTTTAAGCGGTCAAGGGTGCGACGTCTTTAAAAGACTTCGGTCGCATTCTTTTAAAGAATGCGTTCCGCCTGCGGTTCAAAGGTTCGCGTCTGGTTTGAAGCCGTCAGGAATGCGATCTTGGCCTTCCAATACCAAATCCGCCATCACCTGTGCCACTTTCGGTGCCATGCCGAACCCGATCTTGAAGCCACCATTTGCAATGTATTCCCCCGCGCGCAGCGGGTGCGCCCCAAGCATTGGCGCGCGAGAGCGGCTGCGCGGGCGCAGACCGGCCCATCGTTCGATCACCTTCGCATTCCGCAACTCGGGAAGGGCGGTTCGCGCGTCTTCGATCCGCACGTCAAGCAGCGCATCGGTGCTGTCCGGGCTGGTATAGTCCCGCTCTGACGTGGATCCGATCGCGGTGGTGCCATCGGCATGGGGCACGATGTGCAAGCCGTCGACAAACAATTGCGGGGCTGTCTTGGCGTCGAAGTCCAATAGGGCGGCCTGACCTTTCACACCGTTGCCGATCATGCGTGGTCGGTCTTTGGACAGTTCGATCAAACCGGCGGCCCCCGTCGCATGGATGATATGGCCTTGTGTCGGGCCGTCCGGGATCACCTCGCCGCCCCGCGCGCGCAGCGCCGAAGCCAGGCTTTCACAGGCGCGTCGCGGGTGCAGACGCGCCGACAAGGTGTCGAAGATGTACCACCCTGTCGGGGATGCTGGTGTGATTGAACCGGGCGGGTTTTGTGTGACCTCCCATGTCGCCTGACCTTGCCACAGCGATGCAGCGCCCGCGGTGCGTTGGTGCGCCCGTTCCAGACTGCGATCATCTGGAATGGGCTGAACGCGACCTGTGCGCGCATAGCCCGCGCTGAGCCCGGAGGCGGTGTCGACCTCGTCCCAAAACGCCTGCGCCATCACAAGGCTGTCGAGCTGAAACGCTTTCTTTTCGTTCCAGTTTTCCGGCACGTGCGGCGCAAGCGCGCCCACGATCCCGCCTGATGATCCTGCGCCTGGCCCACCGGGATCAATCACGCATACCTGTGCGCCACGCTGTTGGCACGCCCAGGCGATCGAGAGGCCGAAAATCCCCGCCCCATAAATCGTGACCTCAGCGCTTGCCATTCCACCCGCCTCCTTGCAGTGTCGCGCGTGCCTATCCCAAGACGCATGCTGCGTCGAGATGAACCGAGACCCCCGATGACCGATCCCAAGCCAGAGCTCGACTGGCGCGAGGGCCATGTGCCCGTGTCGCGGCGCTTTGATGATCCTTACTTCAGCCTAGAGGACGGGCTGGCGGAAACGCAGCATGTGTTTTTGGCGGGCAACGACCTGCCCGCCCGATTTCGCGATGGGTTCCAGATTGCGGAATTGGGCTTTGGCACGGGGCTTAACCTTCTCGCAGCGCTGGCCCTCTGGCGAGAGACTGAGCAGACGGGGCGGCTTTGCTACACCAGTTTTGAGGCATTCCCGATGTCGCCTGATGACATGCTGCAGGCACAGCGCGCATTTCCTCACCTTGAAGACCTGTCGCAAACGCTCGCCCCCCAGTGGGCTCGCTTGCCGTGTATCGAGTTGCCGGATCTCAGCTTTCGCTTGATCGTGGGTGATGCGCGAGAAAAACTCCCGACATGGCAAGGGGCCGCAGACGCCTGGTTCCTGGATGGGTTTTCGCCTGCCAAGAACCCGGAGCTTTGGGGGGCTGACCTGATGCAAGCGGTCCATGATCACACCGCTTCGGGCGGCACGGCGGCCACATATAGCGCCGCCGGAGATGTGCGCCGGGGCCTTCAAACGGCGGGCTTTGAGGTGGAGCGCGTCCCGGGCTTTGGACGCAAACGGCATATGACCCGCGCGTGGAAGGCCGCGTAATGGCGCAGCAGAACACCCGGGCGGGCATCTGGCTCATGATCATCACCACCTTCATTTTTGCCATGCAGGACGGGATTTCGAGCCATTTGGCGCGCGAATACAACGTCTTCATGGTGGTGATGATCCGGTTTTGGTTCTTTGCCGCCTTCGTGGTGGTGTTGGCCAGTCGCATGGGTGGCGGCCTGCGCAAGGCCGCGGCGACACAGGTGCCATGGATCCAACTGCTGCGCGGTGTGCTTTTGGTCAGCCAGATTTGCGTGATGATTTTCGGTTTCACGCTGTTGGGGCTGGTTGAAAGTCACGTTGTCTTCGCGGCCTATCCTCTTTTGGCGGCGGCGCTTTCGGGCCCGGTGCTGGGCGAATATGTCGGCTGGCGGCGATGGGCGGCGATTTGCGTGGGCTTTGTCGGCGTGGTGATCATTTTGCAGCCCGGCTCAGGCGTGTTCAACCCGGTGGCGATCGTGCCGCTTCTGGGCGCGTTGATGTTTGCCGTCTATGGGCTTTTGACGCGCTACGTGGGCGGGCATGACAGCGCCGCGACCAGTTTTTTCTGGACGGGGATCGTGGGCGCAGTGGTGATGAGTGTCATAGGCATCTGGTTCTGGGAACCGATGAGCGCGGGCAACTGGGCCTGGATGGGGCTTTTGTGCGTGACGGGCGCTTTGGGGCATTTCACGCTGATCAAATGCTATGAATTGGCGGAGGTCAGCGCGGTGCAGCCTTTTGCCTATTTTCAACTGGTCTTTGCCGCGGCGCTGGGCGTGGCCGTGTTCAACGAGACGATCCGGGCCAATGTGGCATTTGGGGCCGGGCTGATTGTGATGGCCGGTCTGTTCACGCTCTGGCGGCAGCGGCAAACGGGTTAGGGGGCTCTGCCCCCAACGTCGAAACCTAAGGTTTCGACGCCTCCCCCGGGATATTTTTAGCCAGAAGAGGCAGCAGGTTTTGCCATGTCTCAGGCAAATCGCCCATGACAGAACCAACCGGCGGTTTTGGCTGCGCCATGGGCGTAAAAGAGCCAGAGCCGTTCGCCCTCGGCCGTGATCACCTGCCAGTAATCCCGCACGCCGGTGCGCCAGTCGGGGTCATCCAGCCACCATTCAGGAGAGATGCGTTCCGGGCCGCGGGCCTCTGCCAGGTGATGCGTGCGACCGCGCCACCGGAACTGAGCGGACAGGCGGGGCGTTTCCGGGGCGTGGACGGGTTCGGGCGACCACAAAAGCAACGGGCGCGGGGTTGGCGGGGCGGGCCAGTGCTCTGCGGGCTCTGACCAGGCAGCGGCCAGCACCTTGGCGGTTTTTTCGGGGATGTGGGTGTCGACCGGATGGCGGCGGGTGATCGCATCGAGGCCAAGCCGCCCGCCAATGCGGCCCACCAGATCCTCGACCGCGTTTTGGTGTTCATGGCGGGCGCGGGCGACATTGGCGGCCTCCATATGGCCAGTGGCGTGGTGGGTGCTGAGCGCTTCTGTCTGCACCGCATCGAGGCGCAGCATCTCAATCCCAAAGCCTGCGTCGATCTCGTCCAGCCTGTGTCGCAGCAGCGGCGTGATCCGGTCGGGTCGGTCGGTGGCGCGCGCCAGGCCCACCTCGATCCACTGCATGGTGTGATCGACGCGCCAGGCCTCAAAGCGCACGCGCCGCGCGCCGCGGGACTTGTCCGCGAGCCTTTGACAAAGCCGGGCCACCAGGCGGTCGATCCCGGCCTCCACATCTTCGCGCAAGCCGATGGGTTCCGGCAGGGTGAGACGGGTGGCAAAGCGAGGCGCGGGCCTGGCCGGGGACACAGGCTCTGCCGCTGCGCCAATCGCCTGATCGAGCCGCAGGATCAGCCCCCTGCCATAGCGCCGAGCGAGAGGTGCGCGAGGTTGGCCCAAAAGATCACCCACGCTGCGCAGGCCCACGCGGCCCAGATCCGCCACCATCTCAGGCGCAAGGCGGAGCGCGGCCACGGGCAGGGGGGAGAGCGCGGTATAGGCCTTGCCCGGGGCCGCAATGCAGGGCAGATCAACTGCGCCGCGCGGCATCATAGCAGGCGCCGCCCCGCCCCGTTCCCAATGTCGCCGCTTGGCCGCGCGGGAACGTGTGGCGCGGGCCTCTTGGTCGATGGCATCGCCGGATCGCGTGCTGCCTGCCGTCACACCCGCAAACCGTGCCAGTGCCCAAGCTGCGCCCACAGTGTCGGCCAGCCCGCAGCGGGCGGTGAGGCCCAGATTGGCAGCCGCGGTCACCATTTCCTGCACCAATGCGGCCTCGCCCCCAAAGAGATGGGCGCACCCGCTGATATCCATCAGCAGCGCATCGGGCTCCTCAGCGGAGATCCAAGGTGAAAACCGCCCGGCCCAGCGGGTCAGTGACCGCAAAAAAGCCGCTTCAGCTTGCGGATTTTGCAGCCGGGTCACCAAGTGTCCGCACATGGCATGGGCATCGCGCAGGGGCTGGCCCACATGCACGCCTGCCTTTTGCGCGGCCTCTGACACAGAAGAGATCACCTGCATCTGTCCGGTCTCGCGCACCACGGCAAACGGCGCGTCCCCCAACGCAGCCTTTTCTTGCGGCGGGTCATGGCGAAGCAGGCGCTCGGCCCCCAGACGCGGGAACCAGACCGACAGGATGCGGCGTGCAGACATATCATCACCGGGCAGAAAGTGATTATTAATGTTCTTATTTTGTTCTAATTAGAGCGGCCTGGGTTTTGAGTCGAGTCCCAAGCTGTCGCAGGTCTAACCACAGGTGATGCGCGTGATGATCCCATCGCCGTCCAATTCGACATTCAACCGCTCAGGCCGAAAATCCTGCGTCACAGCCGTATCAGGTGCAATGATGCGGGCGTCGGCATCAAAGTCAAACGCCGAGACAGGTTGCCCCACACGATCCTGCAAGGCTGCGGCCCCGCACAGATCGGCGGTGTCGTCACCGCTTGGCGGCGTCTCGGATTTGCACCCGGCCAGTGCGCATATCGCGACTGCGATACAGATGGTCACGCGCATGATGCGATCTCCTGTGTCCGCCTCCATCATTCCGGCACACACACCTTTTTCAAAGCGACTGCGTCAGCGTTGTTGAAAAACAGCAACCTTTCGCTCACACTCCGACAAAAGTTCAGGGAGGACAGTCAAATGCGGACCAAAGCCGCCGTGGCCATCGAGGCCGGTAAGCCAATGGAAATCATGGAAGTAAACCTCGAAGGCCCCAAGGCCGGGGAGGTGTTGGTGGAGATCAAGGCCACGGGCCTGTGCCACACCGATGATTTCACCCTCTCAGGGGCTGATCCAGAAGGCGCTTTTCCCGCCATTCTCGGCCATGAGGGCGCGGGCGTTGTCGTTGAGGTGGGCCCGGGTGTGACCTCGCTCGAGGTGGGCGATCACGTGATCCCGCTATACACGCCGGAATGTCGCGAATGCGATTACTGTCTCAACCCCAAAACCAACCTTTGTCAGGCGATCCGTTCGACCCAAGGCCAGGGCGTGATGCCCGATGGCACCAGCCGGTTTTCCATGCTCGATGGCACGCCGATCCTGCACTACATGGGATGTTCCACATTTGCCAACCACACGGTGCTGCCCGAGATTGCGCTCGCCAAGGTGCGCAAGGACGCCCCGTTTGACAAGATTTGCTATATCGGCTGCGGCGTGACCACCGGCATTGGCGCGGTTATCAACACCGCCAAGGTGGAGCTGGGCTCGCGCTGTGTGGTCTTTGGTCTGGGCGGGATCGGTCTCAACGTGATCCAGGGTCTGCGCATGGCGGGGGCAGATCAGATCGTGGGCGTTGACCTGAACCCAGGTCGGATCAACATGGCGACGCAGTTTGGCATGACCGATTTCGTCAATCCCAAAGAGGTAGAAGGCTCTTTGGTAGATCACCTGGTCGAGCTGACCGGGGGTGGCGCGGATTATTCCTTTGATGCCACGGGCAATGTGCAGGTGATGCGCGATGCGCTGGAATGCTCCCACAAGGGCTGGGGCGAAAGTATCATCATCGGGGTGGCTCCGGCTGGGGCAGAAATCGCGACCCGGCCTTTCCAGCTTGTGACCGGGCGGGTCTGGCGCGGCACGGCCTTTGGCGGGGCGCGCGGTCGCACGGATGTGCCGCAGATCGTGGATTGGTACATGGAAGGCAAGATCGAGATCGATCCCATGATCACCCACACGCTGAAACTGGAAGAGATCAACAAGGGCTTTGACATGATGCATGCGGGCGAAAGCATCCGCAGCGTCGTCGTCTACTGATCCTAGCAGCGTAATCAACAGGGGTCGGTCCAAGCCTGTCTTGGGCCGGCCTTTTTGTATCCGCAGAGAAGACTGTGCACCGTTGCACGATGGAGCATCTTGTCACGGCCCTGTGCGCGTTTATCTTCAGAGGAACTTGATCAACGAAGGAATGCATCATGGCCGACGGCACCTATACCCCCCCGAAAATCTGGACTTGGGACAAGGACAATGGCGGCACGTTTGCGTCGACCAACCGGCCCATCGCCGGGGCCACCCATGACGCGCCTTTGCCGCGCGGCGACCACGCTTTTCAGCTCTATTCGATGGGCACCCCCAACGGGGTGAAGGTCACGATGCTGTTCGAAGAGCTGCTGGAGGCGGGTCATGATGCGGAATATGACGCGTGGCTGATCAGCATCGGCAATGGCGATCAATTCGGCAGCGGCTTTACCGAGGTCAATCCAAATTCCAAGATCCCGGCCTTGGTGGACTATACCGGAGAGGCCCCGCTCAACGTATTTGAAAGCGGATCGATCATGATCCACCTGGCCGAGAAATTCGGCGCGTTCCTGCCTTCATCCGGCCCTGAGCGGACCGAGGTGCTCAATTGGCTGATGTGGCAAATGGGCAGCGCACCGTTCCTCGGTGGCGGGTTTGGCCATTTCTACACCTACGCCCCGGAAAAATATGAGTATCCGATCAACCGCTACGCCATGGAAACCAAGCGACAGCTGGATGTGCTGGATCGGCGCCTCGCAGACCGCCCGTTTGTGGCGGGCGATGAGTACTCCATCGCGGATATGGCGATCTGGCCTTGGTATGGCGGCACGGTTCTGGGCCGTCAGTACGGGGATGCGGCCACGTTCCTAAGCGCGCATGAATATGAAAACGTGATCGCCTGGGCCGAAAAGATTGACGCCCGCCCAGCCACCAAACGTGGCCGTATGGTCAACCGCACCTCTGGTGAGCCGCATGAACAATTGCGCGAACGCCACGGGCCTGAGGATTTTGAGACCAAGACACAAGACAAGATTGGCTAGCGCGGCGTCCGCCGACGAAAGCCGCTGGAAACAGCCCCTATACCCGCGAGAGAATCTTGATCCCCTGCGCCTCTTTGCTGCGCAGGGGCACTCTGTCTGAAATGTCCGTCTCGGCCTCTCGTTGCAGATCACCAAACTGCGCCTCGATCTCTTCAGGCGACATCTCATTGAGCTTCATCCGAAAGGCCAGCCCTGTGTCCGCCCAATAGGTTCCGGTCAACAGCACGGGGTCAGGAAACATCGCCTTCATCTCATCCGCGTCATAGCCGCAGACGAAATGCTCATGCCGCTCCCACGCGCCCTTGCGTTTCTGCGGATTGGCATTGGTGGTCGCATCGGCGAAAGGCACAAGGCAATAGACGTATCTTTCCGCTGTCTTACGCATGTTGCGCGCGGCGGTTTTGGCATCCTCGATATGTTCCAACATCTCGGTCGACGCAATCAGATCAAATCGCCGGTGGGTCGGTTCCAACACGTTCCAGACCCCAAAGCTGATATTGTTGACGCCCCATTTCCACGCCATGTCCATCGTCGCGTGGTAATTCGGATAGCCGTGCTCCTTGTTCACGATATCGGTGAGCGTGAAATGGATATGCGGAAACTCTGCCGCCAGCGCCAGTTCGGCATAGCCATGCCCCGCGCCACAGATACAAACAGAGGAAATCTCGCCATCCACCTTCTGCAACGCCTCGCGGAAATGCAGATAGCGCAGATAGCGCCAGGTTTTGGTCTTGAGCAGGATCAACCGGGTCTTTTCGATCACCTTGCCCGGTGCCATAGGCTCCGGCGGAGGCACAGGTGCGGCGCGTCCCGGCCCAAGACCCAGGAGGGACGACGCCTTGTTTTTCAGGCGGCGGGCAAGATCGGCACCGGCCACGTCTGCGTCAGTTGATGAGACCGGCAAAGCGCATGGCATCATCCAGCATTGCGCGGGTGCCATCCGTAAGCGGCGTGAGCGGAGAGCGGACCTCCTCACTGCACAGCCCCAGACGCGACAGCGCGTATTTCGCGCCCATCGTGCCCGGCTCTGTAAAGATCGCTTTGTGCAACGGCATCAACCGATCCTGGATCTCAAGCGCGGTCGCATAGTCATTGGCCAGTGTGGCTTCCTGCATCTGGCTCAGCATTTTGGGCGCGACATTGGCCGTCACGGAAATGCAGCCGACACCGCCTTGGGCGTTGAACCCATGCGCGGTGGCATCCTCACCCGAGAGCTGAACAAAATCCTTGCCGCAGCTCATCCGCTGATGGCTGACGCGGGCCAGATCGCCCGTGGCATCCTTTACGCCGACAATGCGCGGAAGTTTCGCCAATTCGCCCATTGTTGCGGGCGACATGTCGACAACCGACCGGCCCGGAATGTTGTAAATGATGATCGGCAGATCGCAGCAGTCATGCACCGCCGTGAAATGCGCTATCAGCCCGGCTTGCGTGGGCTTGTTGTAATAGGGTGTGACCACCAGGATCGCATCTGCCCCAGCCTTTTGCGCGTGCTGTGCCAGGCGCACCGATTCGGCGGTGTTGTTCGATCCTGCGCCCGCGATCACGGGAATGCGCCCTGCGGCGGCCTGAACCACGGTTTCAACGACCAGATCATGTTCATCATGGCTCAGTGTCGGGCTTTCGCCTGTGGTGCCCACGGGCACAAGGCCGTGAGAGCCCTCAGAGATATGCCATTCCACAAGTTTTTTGAGCGCATCCAGATCCAGCTCGCCGTTCTTGAACGGCGTGACCAGGGCAGGAAAAGATCCTTTGAACATGACACGCTCCTTTATTTGGTTGGCAATCAGGCCCGATAAAGTGGACCCGGGGGGTTAAGACGTGCGCCCGTGTAGCGCCAAACCGCCCGCGTGCCAAGGTTGTGAGTGGACGCGGAGCAGTCACGCTTCTACCTTTGTGGCAGAGCCCAACCATCACAAGAGCCTGTTTTGCCCATGATATTGCGCGCCTGTCTTGTCGCCATACTCCTGTTCAGCGCGGCCCCGCCCGCCTTGGCGCAGGACGATACCGTGCGCCCGCCCTCCTCTTTGGGGCTGGCACTGCAAGCGGCGTCCACCGGACGGTGGAGTGATGCATCAGAGATTGCAGCCCGGGATGGCAGTGCGGCACAGGCGGTGATTGAGTATATGCGCCTTTACGCCGGGCGCGGCACCCCGTCGGACTTGCTGGCGTTTTTGAATGCACAGCCGGTATGGCCCGGCCTCGATCAGCTGCGCCGCCGCAACGAAGAGCTGATGACAGGCGCCAGCACCGATCAGGTCCTGGCCTTTTACGCAGAATACACGCCGCAATCGGGCGTCGGTGCGCTCAGCCTGGCGGCAGCACAAGCCGCCCGCGATCTGGATGGGGAGGCGAAGGCCACCCTGGTTTTGGCCTGGCGCACGCTGGATCTGACCACGGCAGAGCACAATGCGTTTATGGGCAGTTTCGAAGAGCTTTTGAAGGATCACCACGACGCGCGGTTGCAAATGGCGCTGTGGCGCGGGTTGCGCGATGTGGCGCTCATGCTGCCTTTGGTCGATGACACAACGCGCGGGCGGGCCGAGTTGCGCCAGCGGGTGGAGAACGGTGAACGCTTTACCGATGATGAATTGTCTGAGGGCGCGCGCGTCGATCCGGGCCTGTCTTATGCGCGCTACAATCAGCATATCCGCGCCGACCGGGACGCCGCCGCCATTGAGATCTTGTTGCGCCAAAGCGCCATTGAGGGCGGATTGGGGGAGGCCTCTCGCTGGTCCGGTTGGCGCCGCGCCTTGGCGCGCAACAAGATGCGGGCGGGTGAGCCTGATCTGGCCTATCGCATCGCCTCCACGCATCAGATGATCGAAGGGTCGGCCTATTCCGATCTGGAGTGGCTTTCGGGCTACATCGCGCTGCGCTATCTCGAACAGCCCGAACTGGCGCTGGATCATTTCCAACGCTTCCGGGCCGCCGTGGCCTCGCCCATTTCCTTGGGCCGGGCGGGGTATTGGATTGGCCGCGCGCAGGACGCGATGGGTGATACGGAGGCCGCGCAGATTGCCTACGCCTTTGGCGGGCAATATCAGACCAGCTTTTACGGGCTTTTGGCGGCTGAAAAGGCAGGGATTGCACCGCTCAAGAGCTTGCGCGGCGCACGGCTCGACGGCGATTGGCGTGAGGCGGATTTTGCAGGCACGGATGTGTTTCAGGCCGGTGTGTTGCTGCTCAATTTGGGCCGGATCAGCCAGGCGGAGCGGTATTTCGTGACGCTGGCCGCCGTTCTGGATGAAGGGGATCTGGCCTTGCTCGGCGCGGCCTTAGAAGATCTTGAAAGCCCGCATTTGCAGGTGATGATCGGCAAGGCGGCCGCCAAGCGTGGCTTGACTGTGGCCGGTCCGTATTACGCGCTGCACCCGATGGCCGAGATGGATCTGCCGGTCGAAAAGGAACTGGCGCTCGCCATCGCGCGGCGCGAAAGCGAATTTGATTTCGGCGTCAAAAGCGGGGCCGGGGCCGAAGGCTTGATGCAGCTGATGCCCGGCACAGCCAGCGATGTGGCCCGTGATCTTGGCCTCGCCCATAGCCGCGCCAAAGTGCTGAGCGATTGGCGCTATAATGCGACGCTAGGGTCCGAGTATCTGGCGCAATTGGTGCGCCGGTTTGATGGCAATGTGATCATGGTCTCGGCAGGCTACAACGCCGGGCCGGGCCGACCCTTGCGGTGGATGGAGACCTATGGCGATCCGCGCAATCCCGGCATGGACATGGTCGATTGGATCGAACACATCCCCTTCCGCGAGACGCGCAATTACGTGATGCGGGTCGCCGAAAGCCTGCCGGTTTACCGCGCGCGGCTTGGCAAGGACCCATTGCCCGTGCCCTTCTCCGAAGAGCTGGTCAGCGGAACGCTCAAGCTGACAGCCGTTCAGTGAGCCTATGCCGAGCCTTTGCGCACTTGATCATCTGGTCCTGACGGTCGCCGATATCCCGACCACCTGCGCCTTTTATGAGCGGGTCTTGGGCATGGCATCCGACCGGTTTCGCGCCGCGGACGGGACGGACCGCGTGGCGCTGATGTTTGGCACCCAAAAGATCAACCTGCACCAGCAGGGGGCGGAGTTTGACCCCAAAGCGAGGACGCCCCTGCCCGGAAGTGCGGATCTGTGTTTTTTGTCGGATGATCCACTGTCGGAATGGCAGGCGCATCTTGCCGCGCAGCAGGTCGCCATTGAGGCAGGGCCGCTTCCCCGAACCGGTGCGACAGGGCCATTGATCTCGATCTATCTGCGCGACCCTGACGGCAATCTGATCGAGATATCCAACCGGACGTCAAACGAGTGATGACCCATGTGTCACCCGTCCCGGACTTGATCCGGGACCTCGTGGTTCTGAATTGCGAGGCCCCGGATCAAGTCCGGGGCGCGTGTTTCTGGGTGTTTAGCTCGCGGCCTCACGCAAGGCATCCATCCGGCCTTTGATGGCATCGAGATACAGCTGATTGGACATATTTCCGTCCTCATCAAATTCCTTATGCGCCCCGGCCACCAGCACCATCGGCCCGGGCAACAGATGGGGCTGGAGCGCCAGAAGACAGCTCACCACCATGTAATTCGCACATTCCCCGCCGGACCGGCCCGCGGCGGCCGACATCACCACGCATGGTTTGCCTTTGAATGCGCCACCCGGCACGCGGCTGACCCAGTCAAATGCGTTCTTCAGAACGCCGGGGATGCCTTTGTTATACTCGGGCGAGGCGATGAGGATCGCATCAGAGGCTTTCACCTGTTCGGCCAGTTTGGTCACACTCTCGGGGATGCCCTCTGCCTCTTCCAGATCCCCGTCATAAAGCGGCAGGTTCAGATCGGCATCGGTCACATCCGCCGGGCCAAAGGCGTCAACCGCCACAGCGAGGAGTTGGCGATTGTATGATCCCTGTCTCAAAGAGCCGGAGATGGTCAGGAGTTTCGGGTGTGCCATGGGTCATATCCTTCTCAATGTGCGTTGCATCCAAACCTGACACGTCCCGCACCAAAGACAATAGCGTTCCCCGCACATTCCATGTTCACCACGAAAAACCCCGACAACGCGTCATGCATTGTCGGGGAAGGTGGCCAAGTCTGGCGGACGGAAACATAAGGTCCGTTGCTTTCAGCAGGGTGTCACCAGTTGGTGGGCCCTTTTTCTGCAAAAGCATGGACCAGGAAATCGATGAAAGCGCGCACCTTGGGCTGCGTGAAGCGGCCCGGAGGGTATACGGCATAGATGCCTTGCGTCTCTTGCGGCAGATCGGGGATCACATCCTCGATCAGGCCGTCCTTCATCGCACTCGCATAAAGAAAACTCGGTAGATAGGCGATGCCCAGTCCTGAAATCGCCGCGTTAAGCAGCGATTGCCCGTCATTCACCGACAAACCGCCTGCGGTACGCACCTGACGTTTTTCACCCGAGGGGGCCGTCAGTTTCCAGACCGAGCCATTGGACTGGCTGGAATAATGCAGGAGCTTGTGTTCATTGAGATCGTCAATCTTTGCCGGGCGTCCGAACTTTTCCAAGTATGCCGGGCTGGCGATCATGCGCTTTGTGGTCTCTGTCAGTTTGCGGGCGCGCAGGGTGCTGTCTTCAAGCTCCCCAATGCGGACGGCCATGTCAAACCCTTCCGAGATCAGCTCAACGTAGCGGTTGTTGAGCACCATATTCACTGTGATGTCGGGGAATTCGTCGAGGAACTCACCCAAAACCGGGCTGAGATGGTTCACGCCAAAATCCGTTGCGACCGAAATGCGCAAAAGACCAGAGGGGTCCGATTGCATCGAACTGACCAGAGCATCCGCCTCACCCGCGTCATTCAGAACACGCAGAGCCCGATCATAATAAGCCAGGCCGATTTCGGTGGGGCTCACCCGGCGCGTTGTCCGGTTCAGCAAACGCGCGCCAAGACGTGCCTCAAGCGATGAGACATGCTTGGACACTGCGGATTTTGAAATACCCATTTTTCGCGCTGCGTCCGTAAACCCGCCCTGGTCCACGACTGTGGCGAAAGCCTCCATTTCGGTAAGGCGATCCATACTCGATACCCTCTTTCATTCTTTTTCGAGGTTCAGGTATCTCGCCACATTCAGGCAAAACCGGGGCGGGTGGCTGACAATATCAGGGTTTTCCTTGGGATCGTTGGTGGCAGCGAAACAAAAGAAGGCTAAGCCGCAGCATCCCTCAGGGCGGCCCGGAACACGGTCGCGGCGTCCGGCAATGTCGTGTCGCCCTGAGGTCCGATCAGCAAAACCCCATACCCGTTATCGACCCAGCTGAAGGCGGCCATGCCTTCCAGTGTTTCGGCTTCAATCCCGTCGCTGTTCGGTCCACCCACGCGAAGAATACAAAGCGCGACCGGACCACCATCCGGGGTCAGGAACGTCAACTGCGCCAGAGGAGTGCCAAGATAGCCAAGCTGTTGGGCGCGCCGATATTCCAGACCATCGACCGTGGGCAGCGTTGTCAGATCGAGGCCAAGAACGCCCGACAAGTCGGTCAGTTTGGCCTCCAGCGCACTTTCTGGCTCAACGGGTCCGGCCAAGGTCTCTGTGACGTAAAGCGATTGGTAATTGGCCACAACATCGCGCCAATCGGGCGCATCTTGGGTCAAAATGGACCAAGACAGCCCTGCCGCAAGCACCAGACCCGCAGCCATGCCACCAAAGGCTGCGACCCATGGGAACGCGGTCTGCGCCGCACCTGGCAGGTCCCGCATAGGCGGGGCCACAGCCAACAGCGCATCTTGATCTGCAACAAATGCAGCCTGTGCCGCGCGCATCTCATCCAAAGACGCCACCAAAGCAGGATCGGTGATCAACGCGGCCTCAATCTCTTGCGCCACGGCCTCTGACGCCTCTCCATCCAGAAACAGCGTCAGGTCTTCGTCTGAAAATACGCGCTTTGTCATGCTTTCTTATCCCGTATCCTCGGCCTGTCTGCCGATGGCGTCATCTGCTCAGTCAAGGTGCGTCGCGCCGCGGCCACACGGCTCATCACCGTGCCAATGGGGATCTCCAGTATCTCGGCGGTCTCGCTGTATTTATACCCTTCCACGAAAACCAAAAGGGCTGTGACCCTTTGCGCCTCAGGAAGGGCATTCATTCTCGCAAACACTTCACGGGCGAAAATATTCGTCTCCGTGCCGGGTTTTTCATCGCCCATGTCCGGCTGATCCGACAGGGAGCCGGTCTTGCGGATGGCCGCGCTGCGCAACTCATTGAGCCAGATCCGCCGCGCCATCACAAAGAGCCAGCGATCCAGATGGGTGCCGGGCTGAAACTGCTGCGCTTTCTCAATCGCTCTGAGGCAGGTCATTTGCGCCAGGTCATCGGCCTTGTCCGCCCGACCCGTCAACGAGGCGCAAAACCGCCACAACCTGGGAAAGCAGGCTGGTAGACCGTCTCTGACGGCCGTTTCCGCATCTTTTTTGCCAAACAACCGAATAGACCCAGTTCTTTAAGTGTTCGCTGTATGACGACGTCAAAACGACGCTGTTGTACCAACATTGGAGGAGAATATGAAAAACACAATTTTGACACTCGCCGCATGTGCCGCGCTGACCGGCTTTGCCACCGCGGGGGAGACGCCCTCTCCGGAAGGGGCGGCCGTCTATTTTATCAACATTGAAGACGGCGCGACGGTCTCAGCCCCATTCAAGGTCAAGTTCGGGCTGTCTGGCATGGGCGTTGCACCGGCCGGGGCGGATTTTGACAAGACCGGGCATCATCATGTCCTGGTCAATCGCGCGCCCTTTGGCGAAGGCCCCAATGATGCGGAGATGAGTGCCGACGGGCTTTATAATGACGAAAATCACCGGCATTTCGGCGGCGGTCAAACAGAGACCGTGTTCGACCTGGCCCCGGGCACTTACACGCTTCAGATGGTTTTGGGTGATCAGTTTCACATTCCCCATGACCCGCCTGTGATGTCTGAACAGATCACGGTGACGGTGGAGTAACGCGTGTCTCCCGACAGGGCCCAAACGCCTTGTCTTGAACATCCTCGCTCTGCGCCCACCTTGGGGGCAGAGCGGTCATCGCAGCCCGCTGACCACGTATGAGGAGGATCCAAGTGCCGCAAATTGAGATCAATGTTCTTGAGGGCGTGTTTGACGAAGACGAAAAGGCGCGCATCCTGCGGGCCGTGATCAAAGCCTTTGGAGAGGCCGCAGGCGGCAAGATGTTTGACAATACATCCGCCCGCATCAACGAAGTCAAAAGCGGCTCATGGGCCTATGCCGATCAGGTGTTCACAACACAAACCGGTCTGAACATCAAAAACGATACCACCTAGGCGGTGCGCAATTCCGGCTTGAGGCTGGTGAATTCATTGCCTTGCGCCCGGCTCAGGGTAGAAGACGGCGCCGATAGCAGCCCCAAGATCTGCTCAGTGGTCAAAGCGGTGCAAAATTCCCCGTGCATATTGGCGACGGACAGATCGTGCACCAGCTTTGGGTCGTGATCCGTGCCCTGAAGGTCCACCCGATTACACGTCGCGCAGGCATCATGGGCAAGGTAGACGTCAAAGCCCATATTGCCCGCCATCCGCACGGATGTCTCAACACAGAAATTCGTGAAATAGCCCGCGACGACCAGCCGCTGAATGGACAACCGTCGCAGATCAATCTCCAACGACGTTCCCAAGAACGCGGAGTTGACGTTTTTCTGCACGGTGACATCGCCGGTTTCAATCTCAAGCCCGGGCAGTTGCTCACCCGTCTCCAATGACAGCTTCAGCGGGCTGTCCGGTTCGATGCTGTCATGTTGGCTGAAGGCGATCTGACGTCCGGCGGCCCGGAACGCCCGCAACAGTGTGACCAGGTTGTCATGGCAATCCGCATTGTTCATCCGACCCGTGGGTCCGCCCCAATGGTCGAAAACATGCACGCCTTTCTGGACGTCAATCAGCAGGAGTGCCGTGTCATTCCCGAACTGTGCGATCATATCCGCAATCTTCGTTGCTCACGCGCCCGAAAGCGCCCAATCCCAATACATATCCCGCACGCGCCGCGTGACCGGTCCGATTTGGTAATGCGTGTCGTCAAATGCGGTGATCGGCGTGACCTTCATCATATTGCCGGATAGGAACACCTCGTCGGCGGCATGGAAATCATCGAAAGACATTGTTGTCTCGTGCACCGTGATCCCATCGGCGCGCATGTTTTCGATGTGCCGCGCGCGGGTGATCCCGGCGAGGAAGGTGCCGTTGGGCGCGGGCGTGAACACCTCGCCATCCTTGACGGCAAAGGCGTTGGCTGTCGCCGCCTCGGCCACGTTACCAAGCGCATCAGCGACCAAAGCATTGGCAAAGCCTTTGCGCTTGGCCTCGGCCAGCATGCGGGCATTGTTGGGGTAAAGGCACGCGGCCTTGGCGTTGACCACCGCATCCTCCATCACCGGGCGGCGGAACTGCGTGCGCGTGAGGGTCGAGGACGCATCCGGCGTGGCCATGGGCACCTCTTCGAGGCTGATGGCAAACCCGGTGTCGCCGCCCTCTTTGGGCACAATCGCAGAGTGCCCGCCCTCGATGGCCCAATACATCGGACGCACATAGACGGCGGCATCCTTGGGATAGGCCTTGAGCCCTTCCAGCACGATCTCAACCATGTCTTCGGTGCTGATCGTCGGGGTGACCATCAGGGCCTCCGCCGAGGCATTCACCCGCGCGCAGTGTTTGTCCAGATCCGGTGTCACCCCGTCAAAGAACCGCGCGCCGTCAAAGACATTGCTGCCCAGCCACATGCCATGGTCGGCGGCGTTCATGACGGCGATGTCACCATCGTGCCAGGTGCCGTTGAAATAGGTTCTGATATTGGTCCCTGTGGGCATGACCGACCTCCGCTGCGATGGGAGGAGGTTAGGGCGATTACCTTGGGCCGTCTAGAGGGCGATCAGGGCGCTTCTGACATAAGCTGTTTCAGATCCAGCGGCGTGTTTGACATCACGATTTTACCTACGGCGTCGCGGGGCCATTCGTGGTCTGGCCGGTCGCGGTAAAGTTCGACACCATTGCCATCCGGGTCCGACAGGTAAATGGCCTCACTCACCCCGTGATCGGCGGACCCTTCGATTGCGCAGCCCGCTTGCGTCACGCGGCGCAGGGCGTCGGCCAATTGGGCGCGATCTGGGTATAGAAATGCCGTGTGATACAGTCCGGTATGGCCGCGTGGGGGCGGGGTGCCGCCTTGGGACTCCCATGTGTTGAGGCCGATATGGTGGTGATACCCGCCCGCGCCCAGGAACGCAGCACCTGACGGAAGCCGCGCCTGCACCTCAAAGCCAAGAACACCGGCATAGAACGCAATCGCGCGATCCAGATCGGCAACTTTCAAATGAACATGGCCAATGGATGTGGCGGGGTGTGTGGGTGTCATGGTCGGTCTCCTTTTGTGGGTGCTCAGGATGTATCGACGGCAGGACATGCGCGCAATTTGGTAGAAAAGAGCGGATTTTGTGCGCTTTTGCACAGTTCCCTCCAGTGTCTGTGTCGCTCAGGACACGGGCCCGTTCAGGCGCAGAGCACACACAAAAAGTTTATCGCGAAAGCTCAGCAAAACGAGGGCGGAGTGGTTAAGTGCGCGATTAACGAATTGGGGCATTATTGGAGTTGGATTATGGGTAGGGGCATCACCCGTCGCGGCATTCTGGTCGGCGGCGCGTCGCTTTTGGCGGCACCTGCGATCGCACAAGACATCGCAACAGATGACACGGAGCAGCAGGAATTCGTGCGCCGAAATCTGTCGGGGTTCAAAAAGCTCAAGTGGCAGGATCATTTTGAGACGCTGGGCCAAGGCGCAATCGTGGCGGATACCAATTCGCGCGCGCTGCATTTCTGGTCGGGTGATGGAGAGACCTATCGCCTCTATCCCACCTCCGTGCCGCGCAGCCCCGAACTGACCAAACTGGGCTACACGCGCATCACCAAGAAGGTGGAAGGCCCCACATGGGTGCCCACACCATCGATGCGTGAGCGCGATCCGAGCTTGCCCGCCGTCGTGCCACCCGGCCCCGATAATCCCATGGGCACGCACGCTATGCATCTCAGCTGGCAGTACTACCGCATCCACGGCACCCATGACACGCGCAAGATCGGGCGGCGGTCCTCAGACGGGTGCATCGGTCTTTACAATGAGATGGTGGCCGAACTCTTTGGAATGGTCGAGGTCGGCACGCAGGTGCGGTTGATCTAAGGTCAAGCGCGACAGAATTTTGGAAAATTCTGCGCAGAAAATTCGAATTTTCTGGGGCATTTTCTTCGAAGAAAATGTTGGCGCCTAGGATCCCGGCCCGACCATACCCACAATCTCATAGGTCCTTTGCAGGATCGGATGCGCAATCGCGCGGGCCCGGTCTGCGCCGTGGGCCAGAATGCGATCAATCTCCGCGGGGTCCTGCATCAGGCGGGACATCTCACCAGAGATTGGGGCCAGCTTTTCCACGGCCAGATCGGCCAGCGCGGGCTTGAATTGACCAAATTGCTGGCCACCCACCTCAGACATCACGGCATCCACCGATTGATCGGCCAAAGCCGCGTAGATGTTCACAAGGTTGCGCGCCTCGGGGCGATCTTCCAGCCCTTTGACCTCTGACGGCAGGGGCTCTGGATCGGTCTTGGCTTTGCGGATCTTCTTGGCGATGGTGTCGGCATCATCGGTCAGGTTGATGCGCGACATGTCCGAGGGGTCGGACTTTGACATTTTCTTGGTGCCGTCGCGCAGGCTCATCACCCGCGTGGCCGCGCCTTCGATCACCGGCTCCGTCACAGGAAAGAAATCCACGCCAAAATCATTGTTGAACTTGATCGCGATGTCACGGGTCAGTTCCAGGTGCTGTTTCTGATCCTCGCCCACCGGCACATGGGTGGTGTGGTAGAGCAGAATGTCAGCGGCCATCAGCGCGGGATAGCCAAAGAGCCCGAGCGAGGCGTTTTCAGCGTTCTTGCCCGCCTTGTCCTTGAACTGCGTCATCCGCTTCATCCAGCCCATGCGGGCGACACAATTGAAAACCCAGCCCAGCTGCGCGTGTTCGGCCACCTGGGATTGGTTGAACAGGATCGACTTTTCCGGATCAAGACCCGCGGCGATGAACCCTGCGCACAGCTCTCGCGTTGCATGGCGGAGTTTGTCGGGGTCCTGCCACACCGTGATCGCGTGCAGATCGACCATGCAATAGATCGTCTCATAGGCGTCTTCCTGCATGTCCACGAACCGTTTCATCGCGCCCAGGTAGTTGCCAAGCGTGAGACCGCCAGACGGCTGGATGCCTGAGAAAACGCGAGGGGTGAATTGGCCGTCACTCATGACGCAGCGCTCCAAGCTGGAAATTTCCGGTCACCTCGCTTACGTCTGGCCGCATCCCGCGTCAAGGAGCGCCGCCCCATGTCTTTCCACTCTGACGGTCTGAACGAAAGCCCGGTCAATCCGCTGCCGGCTGTGGTGATGATCCTCGTCTTGATCATGGCGCTGGTAGAGGGGGCGTTCATGCTGGGCGCCCGCGGCATTGTGGGCGGGCCGGAGGCGGTCGGTTGGCGGCTCAGCGCCATTCAGAATTTCGGGTTTTCCTCGCGCGCGGTGGCGTGGATGGTTGAGACCGGCACGCTGCGGGCGGATTTTCTCATCCGGTTTGTCACCTACCCGTTTCTGCATGGCGGGTTCACGCAGTTTATCTTTGCGGCTGTGATGACCCTCGCCATGGGCAAATTCGTGGGTGAGAGGATGGGGCAGATCGCGCTTTTGATCCTGTTCTTTGGCTCCTGCATCTTTGGCGCGCTTGTTTATGCGCTCGTGGTGCCGGATGGGCCCGGTCTGATCGGGGCATTTCCCGGGGTGTATGGCCTCATTGGTGGGTTCACCTGTTTGCTGTGGCTGCGGCTGGGCGAAATTGGCGCGCAACAGGCGCAGGCCTTCACGTTGATCGGGCTTTTGGTCGGGATCCAGCTGGTGTTTGGATTGCTCTTTGGTGCGGGTCAGGATTGGGTCGCGGATATCGCCGGGTTTGTCGCGGGCTTTGCCCTGTCATTTCTACTGCTGCCCGGCGCCATGCTGCGGCTCAGAGAGAAGATCCGGCGCGGGTGACCGCTCGTCGCTTCCTTACGGGCGCGTCTCGCTCTTGCGGCGCAATGCTGCGCGGAATTCCGACAGTTTGAAGGCACCCAAGATTTGACCGGCAATCAGGTAGGTGGCAACGCCCCCCGCAATCAATCCCAGCAGGGCCATCCATCGCCAACCCGGCAATCCGAAGAAGGGCGTGCCAAACACGGACAACAACCACAGCACACCGCCCATCACGGCAGAGGCCCAGCAGACCCGCCACAACCGGCGGCGCAAACGCGCATCAAAACGGGCCACCTCCCCCATCGGTCGCGCCCCGCGTGCAAGCAGCCAGACCATCGCCCAAGCCGCCGCCGTGGTGGCGATGGCCGACGCGATCCAGCCGATAAAAACGGCAAGCCCAACGGCCAGGACCGCATTTATCACCATGGCCACCACGGCGTATCTAAACGGACTTTTGGTGTCTTCGCGGGCGAAAAACAGAGGTTGTAAGATCTTTTGCAGCACAAAGGCGGGCAGGCCCAATCCGTAGATTGTCACGGCCAGCGCGGTCGCGGCGGTGTCATCGGTGTCAAACGCGCCACGCTCAAACAGCACGGACACAATGGGCAAAGGGATCACCATCAGCGCCACAGCACAGGGGATCGTGAGCGCCAGGGAAATCTCGCTGGCCCGGGAAAACGCCTCCCGCGCGCCAATGTCGTCTTCGGCCTGCAAGCGGCGCGACAGATCAGGGAGCAGGACAATCCCCACCGCAATCCCGACCACGCCCAAGGGCAGTTGATAAAGCCGGTCCGCCGCATAAAGCCAACTGATCGCGCCTTCATAGTTTGACGCCACAAGCTGCCCGACCAGAAGGTTGATCTGCACCACGCCCCCTGCCAAGGCAGCCGGCACCGCGATGCGCACCAGTTGGGCAATCTCAGGCGTCCAGCGCGGGCGCACAGGGCGGATCCTGAGCCCGGCTTTGCCCGCGGCCACCCACACCAGCGCCAGTTGCGCCACACCGGCAAAGGGGATGGTCCAGACCAAGGCCATCACCACTTGCCCGCCCATTTGCCACGCCACCAGCATCGCCACCACGAGCATCACGTTGAGCAACACTGGTGCTGCGGCAGCCGCGGCGAAACGACCTGTGGCGTTCAGCACGCCGGAAAACAGCGCGGCCAGCGAAATGAACAGGATATAAGGAAAGACGATGCGCCCATACTCAACCGTGATGTCAAAGCGCGGATCGCCCCAAAACCCTTCGGCTGTGATGTAAACCAGCGCGGGCATGAAGATCATCGCAAGCCCCGTGAGCGCCAGCAGAACCAGGCTAAGCCCGCTCAGGGCGAGGCTGGCAAACGCCTCCGGGTTGTCCTCAGCCTCAATGCGTTTGGAAAACATCGGCACAAAAGCCGCGTTAAACGCCCCTTCGGCGAAAAAACGGCGGAACATGTTGGGCAGGCGAAAGGCGGCCACAAAGGCGTCCATCAACATGCCCGGGCCAATGAGCCCCGCAATCAAAACGTCGCGTGCAAAGCCCAGGATCCGGCTGAGCAATGTCCAGGCCCCAACGGTCAAAATGCCGGACAATAGACGGACAGGTCGCATGGGGGGTCCTTTGTTGCGTTTCAAATGAGTAGCGGATCGATTGTGTCTGGGAAAGGGTTCACAACATGCGCGACGCGCGGTAGCGAGGAGCGGACTGTTTTATGAGGTCCGGCCATGCCCACACTTCCAGATTTCCGCCTTGAGACCCATTTCGCCAAATGGGAGTTTTCGGCGCGCTATCACATGACGGCGTCAGATGCCGAAAGCATGTCCTTGCCCGATCTTTTGGCCCATGCCAATGATGCGGATCGCGCGGCGTTCGAAACCATGTGGCTGGGCTATACCGAAACCTTTGGCGCGCCCGATTTGCGACAGGCGGTGGCGGCGACCTACGCCGACCAAAATGCGGACAACATCCTGTGTTTTGCCGGCGCCAGCGAAGGGATTTTCGCGACCAATACTGTGCTTCTCGACAAAGACAGCCACGCCATTGTCGTCACGCCCAACTATCAATCCCATGAAAGCCTGCCTTTGGCGATTTGTGAGGCCACCGGCGTACCGCTCGATCCGAATGACAATTGGTCGCTCGACATTGATCGGGTGGCGGCGGCGATCCGACCCAATACGCGGCTGTTGACCATCAATTTCCCGCATAACCCCACGGGGACCATCCTGCCCCGGGATCGCTATGACGCGCTGATCGCGCTTTGTCGCAAACACGGGATCTGGATCCTGCATGATGAGATTTTCAACGGGCTGGGGCCAAGTGATGCCGAGCATCTGCCCTTCATTGCCGATGTCTATGAGCGCGGTTTGTCGCTGGGTGTCATGTCCAAAAGCTTTGGCTTGCCGGGGCTCAGGATCGGGTGGATCGCCTGTCAGGACCGCGATGTGCTGTCCAAGATGGAACGGTTGAAACACTATCTATCGATCTGCAATTCCGGCCCAAGTGAACGGCTGGCGATGATCGGGCTCAAGGCCCGCGATGCGATCCTGGCGCGCAACAACGCGTTGATTGATGACAACCTGCCCAAATGGGACGCCTTTTTTGCCCGCTTCCCCGATCTCTTCGACTGGCGGCGACCCGATGGCTCTTGCATGGCGTTCCCGCGCTATCTGGGCGCGGACGGGGTGGAGGCGTTTTGCCAGAGGTTGGTGGAGGAGGCGGGCGTGCTGCTTTTGCCCAGTACCATCTATTCCTCAGAGCTAGGCGAAACGCCTACAGACCGGTTCCGGCTTGGGTTTGGGCGGTCCGGCCTTGACGAAGGTTTGGCCGCGATGGAGGCGCATCTTCTCAAGAACCATTGAGCGTTTTCGGCGGCCACATTTTCTTGGAAGAAAATGCGCATAAAGTTCGAATTTTATGCGGGTGCTGTCGTTTAAAACGGTGCCTTTTGCCGAAAGGTCATGCCCGCGCCACCATCGGGATGCCTTAGACGCAGTTCCTCAGAGTGCAGCATCAGACGTTCGTGATCCCGCGCCTCTCCCTCAGCGTAGAACGGATCGCCCAGGATAGGATGCCCAAGTGCCTGCATATGCACGCGCAATTGATGGCTCCGTCCGGTTTTGGGCATCAGCCGCACCCGACTTTCGGTGTCAGTCGCCTTAAGCACGCGCCATGTCGTTTGCGCGGGCTTGCCGGTGTCATGACAGACCATTTGTTTGGGCCGGTTGGGCCAGTCGACGATCAACGGCAAATCCACTTCACCCGTTTTCGGCTCCAGCCGCCCGGTGACCCGGGCAACATAGGTCTTCTTCACCTGGCGTTTTTCGAATTGCAGCCCCAGATGGCGTTGCGCATGCGGGGTGAGCGCAAAGACCATCACCCCGGAGGTGTCGCGGTCCAGCCGGTGCACCAAAAGGGCGGTGGGAAACACGCCTTGGACCCGTGTCAGAAGGCAATCGGCCAGATGCGCGCCTTTGCCCGGCACCGACAAAAGCCCCGCGGGTTTGGCAACGATGAGCAATTCATGGTCGTCATGCAGAACCTCCAAAGGGTCCTGCGGCGGGGTGTAGGTGTCAGACATGGGCGCGCTTTGCCACGAATGGCACCGCGACGCCAGCGGGCCGCGTCAGCCGGCGGTCGGCTCGATCATGAAACAGGTGATCTGCTTGGCCTGAAGCCTGCGGCAGGCCAATTCCGCGCTTTCGCGCGTCATGCCCATGAAATTGGCGTCAAACCCGGTCGGACGGCGCAGCACTTTGCGCAGGCTGCCATCGAGCGTCGTCATTTCATTGAGCGCCACCTGCAACAGAACCTGACGGGCTTTGTATTGGCTGGGATAGCGGCCCACCGTGATGCCCCAATGCCGCCCGCCAGATGTGGAAACCCGTTCGACAACCGTTTGCACAGGGTCGCTGGCCGGATCACCGGATTGAGGTTCACGCGCGGCATAGCTTTCGACCAATGAGGCCGGTCGCGCTTGCGGGGTCACTGTGCCATTGGTGCGCGCGCGGATATCTGTCAACAGGGCTTCGGCCAGAACCACGGGCTCGGGTTCGGGATTGGGCACGATATCTGGCTCCACATTGTCGGCAATCGCGGCGGCGATCTTTTCGGCCAATGCGCCGCTTTCAGTATCCTCTGTCTGCGCAATCAAAAGGTCGGCATCCGCAGCAGGGTTGACCACCGGGCGCAGTTTCGGCCTGAGGCTGCGTTTGACCGCCGCGGCGGAGGCAAGCCGGACCTTCTTGCCATAGCCACCCGGCAGGTCTTCTTCACTGGCGCGACCCAAATAGGGGGGTTTGCTGGGCCTCGACACCGCCACCCGGCTGGGGGCGCGGCGAAAGCCCAGATCCAAAAGTTCCGCCACCTTGGCGTTGCGCGATGCGGTGGAGCGTCCGCCAAACACCGTTGTGATGATCCGCTCCCCGCCCCGTTCGGCACTGGCGGTCAGGTTGAACCCTGCCGCGCGGGTATAGCCGGTCTTGATCCCGTCCGCGCCGCGATAGGATTGCAGCAGCTTGCGGTTGGTGTGGTTCACGGTGCGCACCCCGGCATCGGCCGTGATACGGGAGAAAAGATTGTAATATTCCGGGTAGTCGTAGAACAGGTGCCGCCCCAGGATCGTCATGTCGCGCGCGGTCGACAGGTGCCCAGACTCCGTCAGCCCATGGGCGTTTTTGAAATGCGTGCGCGTCATGCCAAGCGCCGTCGCCGTGCGGTTCATGCGGCGTGCGAAACGCGCCTCTGACCCTTCGATAGCCTCGGCCAGCGCGGTAGAGGCATCATTGGCCGATTTGACCGCCGCCGCACGAATGAGATAGCGCAGCTTGATCGTCTGCCCGGCGCGCAGGCCCAGTTTGCTGGGCGGTTCGCTGGCGGCAAACTTGGAGATTTTGACCGGCGTATCAAGCCCGATTTCGCCGTTCTCCACGGCCTCAAACACCACATAGAGTGTCATCATCTTGGTCAATGATGCCGGATGCAACCGGGTGTCGGCATTGCGGGAATGCAAAACCTCACCCGACCGGGCATCCATCACAAGCGCCGCATAGGGTGCAGCGATGGCGGATAAAGGAACGATCACGATCATCCACACGATCGCAAACGCAACGATGGCCCGGCGGGCCAGTTGTTCTGTCCTGGTTCTCATGAACCTGCTCGATTCTGCCTCAAGCCGCCGATTTTTCGACTGGCTATTGTTATTATTGGAGGAAAAGTACCACAGCGCGCCGCTCAAATAAAGCGTTGATTTCGCGAAATTGCCGCGGCCGCACGGTTCGGTTTGCTGGGGCCGGGCGCGCGTCCGCCTGCGCGCGCCTTCTCGGTCACGCGCGGCTTAGCGCGATTGTTCATGTTCCAGACGTTGACGGGCGATGACCTCGTTGCGATCGGACTTTTGCTGTTGGCGCAGGCAGGACGTGACGAAATCGAGATGCGTGACCACGGCGCGCTTCGCCGCCTCCGGGTCGCGGGCCTGAAGGGCGTCATGAATGGCACGATGCTGATCCAAAAGGGATTGCCGCGTGGTGCGCTGCTTGAACATGATCTGTCGGTTGTAGAACACCCCTTCGCGCAGCAGCTGAAACATGGAGCGCATCATGTGCAGCATGATCACGTTGTGGCTGGCCTCCAGAATCGCCATGTGAAATTCCGCGTCCAATTGTGCCTCTTCGGCGGGGTTCGTTTTGGCATGGGCGGTTTCCATCTTGGCAAAGATTTCCGCCACCACGGCCAGATCGGTATCTGAGGCCATACGCGCCGCGCGTTCGGCGGCCAGCCCTTCGAGATCGCGACGGAACGAGAGGTAATCGAACACGGCCTCTTCATGGCTTGCAAAGAGCCGGACGAGCGCTTCCGAAAACGCCCCGCCTAGGACATCCGCCACAAAAATCCCCGCCCCTGCACGCGATGTCAAAAGGCCCTTGTCCTGCAGCTCGGCCACCGCCTCGCGCAGTGACGGGCGCGACACGCCCAATCGGTCGGCCAGCTCGCGCTCAGACGGCAAACGCTCCCCCGGGCGCAGGATGCCGCGCAAGATCAGTTTTTCGATCTGGCGGGTGACAGCGGAAGAGAGCTTTTCTGGTGTGACTTTCTGAAAC
>JBCCDT010000018.1:0-40424 GCA_039030635.1 Pseudomonadota bacterium | reverse complement strand
TTGGGGGATGAGGCGCTGTTTCGGATGGGCAACGAAACGCGCGGCGGCAAAACTGAAAGCCTTTGGTTGCACTCTGGTGATGTGGTGGTGATGGGCGGCGCGGCGCGGTTGCTGTACCACGGCGTGGATCGGATCAAACACGGGTCTTCCTTGCTGCTGCCCAAGGGCGGGCGGATCAATCTGACTCTGCGCGTGGTCGATTGAAACGGTTCACATTTTAGACGCATTTGCTTCGAATTCTCGCTGCCTTTTCATGGGAGACCATGTGGCTGCTACGGGATATCTGCGGGAATCGTCATGCCAGATTTTACATTCAGCGTCTTTCGCATCGCCAATATCGGCGGCACCAACGGGCTTGAGCGCGCGGGCACCGTGACAATCCGCGACGATGACGGCAACCGCGATGACATTCTAGACGATATCGAACAGGCCGGATCCAGCGAGACCAATGGCGATCAAGAGGTCATTGCCTCGGATTTCCCAGAACTGGATGTGGGCGATACATTCCGGGCGCGGGGGATTTTCCGGTTTACCAACGACGTGACCGGGGAAACCTATGATGTGCGAGAGGTCTTCTCTAACTCTGCTGGCAATCCGGTTGAAACGCTGTTCATTCTGACCTCTCCTCTGCCCGACTGGGTGATTGATGGTACATCGCGGTCGTTTTCTCTGGTCAACAGTGATGGCACGCTGCCCTATGCAGACATCGTTTGTTTTACCTCGGGCACGCTGATCCGTTTGCATGACGGGCAGGAGACCGCGATTGACGATCTGGTCGTTGATGATCTGGTGATGACCCAAACCGGTGAGGCTCAACCCATTCGGTGGATCGGATCACGGGTGCTGAACTCTTATGACTTATGGACCAAGCCTAAAAATCGCCCTGTGCGCATCGGCGCGGGTGCGCTGGGCTGTGACCTGCCGCAGCGCGATCTGATCGTATCACCGCAACACCGCGTGCTGGTGCGGTCCCGGATTGCCGAGCGTATCTTTGGCAGGGAAGAGGTATTGATCCCGGCGGCCAAGCTGGTCGATCTGGAAGGGATTCAAACGGCCCATGATCTGACCGAGGTTACGTATTTCCACATCCTCTTTGATGCCCATCAGCTGATCTATTCCAACGGCGCGCTGACGGAGAGCCTTTTCACCGGGCCACAAGCAATGAAATCGATCCCCCGCGCGGCACGGGAAGAAATTCGGGCGTTGTTCCCCGAGATGTTCGCGCCTGGGTTTATCCCGGAACCTGCTGGGTTTGTTCCGATCCGGGGTGGCGCGATACGCAATCTCGTGACGCGCCATCGCAAGAACGGGAAACCTTTGGTCTCTGCAAGCTAAGCGGCGTTCAGTCCGATCCGTCCCATCGGTACAGGATGTCCGGCGCGCCCTCTTCGTTGTCTGATCCATTTCCAAACGCCTCTGCATAGAACCCATGGGTTTCGTAAAAGCGTCGGGCAGGATGATTTTCAGCAAAGCAGTAAAGGGACAAACGATCTGGTGATCGCGCCTTCGCGTGTTCCATCAGCGCTGTGCCAACGCCTTGCTGCGTGTGATCTGGGATAAGATAAAGATGTTCGATCTTGTCGTCGTTGAGGGTCAAGAACCCGACTATCTTGTCGTCTTCACATGCCACCCAAGTTGACCCTTGTGGGAGTACAACCTGTGCAATCCAACGCCGCATCTCGTCGGGGCTGTGTGCTTCGATGAGAAAGGGCAACGCCGCCGCGCGGGATGCCACGAATATGTCCCCGACCCGTTTTGCATCTTTTGGGGCGGCCAGTCGGATCAGCGGATTTGTCATGCGCGTCGCGACAACGCCTGCTACCGCGAAACCGAGCAGCAGCCGGAATAGACGTTTACGCCCGCCTCATCCGTCACAAGCAGGTCAATCGACAACCCGTAGGTGCGATCCGACATGCCGTCAAAGCATTGATTGTGGCCGACCATCGTTGTGAAAATCCGCTCTCCCCCGTCTCCGAAAAGGGCGTGCCGGTCGGTGCGGTTTTGCGATGGCACCACAACCAGCGCGCCAATCTCAGTTTCGCGTTCAGGCTCTTGGAAGGTCGCAGAAAGATCCGGCGCCACGTCAAAGGCCCAAAAGGGCTCTGTCCCAAAACAGGTAAAGGCGCGGGGCAGTCCGTCATCGGGTTGACCTTTTTGACGGCGCATGAAGCGCAGCGCAACCCAGCCGGATTGCTCTGCCACATTGATCAGGCCCCATTCCCCGGTTTTGTCGATATCGACCACCTCAAGACCTTCGGCATCCGGCGCGAGCTTGTTGATGACATCAAACTGGGTCGAAGGCCCGGTGCGGACGTTCAAGGTATCGCTTTGGGCCACACCATTGACGTCATAAAGCGCTGGCAACGTCTGCGCGCTGGCCGCGACGGGAAACAGGAACAAGCAGACAAAAAGAAATCTGATCAACGACGTGCGGCCCAACTGCTGGAGGCTTTTTGCCGTGTGTAGAATTCGCCCATCAGACCGATCATAACAAGCGCAAGCCCCACATAGATGGGGTATTCCCAGTTGGAGTTGCGCGGGAAATAGTTGTTGAAGATGTACCCGCGCACCTGGTCGATGATGTGAAAGAGCGGGTTCCAGTCAAACATGGCCAGCATCACCGGTGGCAAAGAATTGGCCACAAACATCTTGCCCGAGGCCAGCATGTTGACCCGTCGGTATGTGGTGGAGAACATGCTGACAAAGGTGGGAAACCACGGCTTCAGCGCGAAAAGCACCAACCCCACCGCGCAGCCCGTTGCCCAAGCCAATAGGAAAAACCCAAATGAGGTCACTGGGTCATCGATCACCACAGGCGTCACAAGCGTGTGGTAGGCAAACAAAATAACAAAGAGCGACAGGGCCTGCGTATAGAGCGTGGACATCGCCGCCGACAGAACCGACACGGCGGTGGTCATCGGGGCATGCTGCATCATGGGCGAGGTTGGGTCATCTGCGCCCATCACGGCGCTCACGGCCTTGACGTGGGTCATATACATGAAAATCCCGGACATGATGTACAGGATGAAGTCACCCCGGATCTTGGCGCCCTTAATGCCCAGGAGTGTGAACATGGCGTAGAACGCGATCACCAGAATACAGGCCTGAAAGATATTGAGAGCCAGCGCGACCACAGCATTCGAATGCCCGCTGCGCACACTGCGCACGGTCGAATGGTAGATGACCGAACTGATGCTGATCGCAGAGCTCAGACGTGATCTTGGTTTGATCTGCTGGAACATGTGCCTGTTTGCTTTCGAACCTGCTTAGTGTCGCACGGAATTCTTGCCGACCCGTTACAATCATAGCATAAGGCGGGCCAAGCAATCTAGCAACTCGGGCCGCAATGTGCCCGCTCAAATCGGAGCAGTTTCTTGGACAGTGCAGAGTTTGTGTCGCAGGCCCGCCGTCTGGCGATCGCCGCGGGCGACAAGATCATGGAAATTTACAATTCCGACACGTTTGATGTGAAGGTCAAATCAGATGAAAGCCCGGTGACTGAGGCCGATGAGGCCGCGGATGCGATCATTGCCGCCGGGCTGCGGGCCGCGTTTCCCGATGTGGCGCTTGTCACCGAAGAACAGGCCGCATCTCATTCGGAAACCGCCAATACGTTCATGATCGTTGACCCACTTGATGGCACCAAAGAATTCATCAACCGTCGCGGTGATTTCACCGTGAATATTGCCTATGTCGAAGCGGGCACGCCGGTTTTGGGTGTGGTCTATGCGCCAGCCAAGGGTCGCATGTTTTACACGCTCGCCGACGGTGGCGCGGTCGAGGAGATGGGTGATTTTGACCCCGATCAGCCCGGCGAGACCACTGCGATCAACGTGTCCGACCCTGACAATGCCGCGCTGATGGTGGTGGCGAGCAAATCGCACCGGGATCAGGCAACGGATGATTATATCAACAAATATGGCGTGAAGGATATGAAGAGCGCGGGCAGCTCGCTCAAGTTTTGTCTGATCGCGACTGGGGAGGCCGATCTTTACCCCCGCGTGGGCCGCACGATGGAGTGGGACACCGCCGCCGGCCATGCCGTGCTGATGGGCGCAGGCGGTCAGGTTGTGCGATTTGATGATCATACGCCGCTCACCTACGGCAAGGAGGATTTCGCCAATCCGTTCTTTATCGCCTACGCGCCTGGGGTGGATCTGAAACCGGCATGAGCGTTCTGCTGGTCATACCGGCGCGCTATGCCTCAACGCGGTACCCTGGCAAGCCGTTGGTGGAGCTGACGGGTGCGACCGGGGTGGCCAAATCCTTGATCCATCGCAGTTGGGACGCGGCCAAGGGCGTGCGCGGCATTGATCACGTGGTGGTCGCCACCGATGATACGCGCATCAAAGAGGCGGCAGAGGCGTTCGGCGCCGAAGTTGTCATGACGTCCGAGACCTGCCGCAACGGGACGGAACGCTGTGCGGAGGCGCATGACGCGCTGGGCGGTGGCTATGACATGGTCGTCAATCTGCAAGGCGACGCGCCCCTGACCCCGCATTGGTTTGTAGAAGATCTGATCGACGGTCTGCGCGGCGCGCCAGATGCGGATGTGGCCACGCCCGTGCTGGTTTGCGATGGGCAGGCGCATCGCAGTTTCCTAGAGGATCGCGCGGCGGGGCGCGTGGGGGGCACCACGGCGGTCTTCACCCATGATCGCCATGCCATGTATTTTTCCAAGGAAGTGATCCCCTATACCGGGCAGACCTATCCCGATGATGCGCCCACACCGGTCTATCACCATGTGGGCGTGTACGC
Source organism: Pseudomonadota bacterium (assembly GCA_039030635.1). Taxonomy (GTDB): domain Bacteria; phylum Pseudomonadota; class Alphaproteobacteria; order Rhodobacterales; family Rhodobacteraceae; genus Roseovarius. The sequence goes on along the minus strand of JBCCDT010000018.1, from coordinate 35,666 downwards.
CTATCGGCCTGACGCCTTGCGTGCCTATACCGGTTGGGGCGAAGGGCCGCTTGAAACCCTTGAGGGTTTGGAGCAGCTGCGCTTCATGGAAAATCACCGTCCGATCCTGTGCGTCGAGGTTGCCGCAAAGGGGCGACAGTTCTGGGAACTCAACAATCCCGAAGACGTTCATCGGATCGAAACGATGATGCGCCAAATGAAGCTGGCCTAAGCCAAACGGGAACATAATGACTATACGATATAGGCCTGTTCTGCTACACGGGGTTCGCGTCACGTAAGGAACCGCTGGGCAAATCGGTCAGGTCGCGAGTGCTTATTGTCTGGGTCGACAAAAGCGAAAGAGCAGGAGTTCGAAATGCGAAAGAAGGTATCGAAAGCGATTTTTCCCGTCGCAGGGATGGGAACGCGCTTCCTTCCGGCCACCAAATCTGTCCCAAAAGAGATTATGACCCTCGTGGATCGCCCTTTGGTGCAATACGCCATTGATGAGGCGCGCGAGGCCGGGATCAAGGAATTCATTTTTGTCACCTCGCGCGGGAAAAGCGCGCTTGAGGATTACTTCGACGATGCGCCACAGCTGGAACAGGCGCTGCGCAAGTCGGGTAAGAATGAGCTGCTTGAGATCCTGAAAAAGACCAACATGGACAGCGGTGAGATCGCGTATATGCGTCAGGCCAAGCCGTTGGGTCTGGGCCATGCCGTGTGGTGTGCGCGCCGTCTGATTGCCAATGAACCCTTTGCCGTCATCCTGCCCGATGACGTGATCTCTGCCGATAAATCCTGCCTGGCGCAGATGGTCGAAGCCTTCGAAGAGACACAAAGCAATATCGTGGCCGCGATGGAAGTGCCCGAATCCCGCGCGTCATCCTATGGTATTCTGGATGTCAAAGAAGATATGGGCTCCATCGTCTCCACGAAGGGTATGGTGGAAAAGCCCGCCCCGGGTGAAGCGCCGTCTAACCTTGCCGTGATTGGCCGGTATATCCTAACGCCCACGGTCCTGCAAAAGCTCAACCAGAAAAAGACTGGCGCAGGCGGTGAAATTCAGCTGACCGATGCGATCTCGGACGCGCGGGAGCAAGACGGCGAAGAGGTCTATGGCTTCCGCTTTAAGGGTCAGCGCTTTGATTGCGGGTCCAAAGCGGGCTTCTTGCAAGCGACGGTGTCTTTCGCGTTGGAGCGTGATGATCTGCGCGATGACCTTTGGGCCTTTATCAACGATCTTGTGCACGCTGAGAAAGCGGCTCAGTAAGACCTTGAGGACGGCCTAGTGACGAATATTCTGGTCACCGGTGGTGCGGGCTATATCGGCTCGCATGCCTGCAAGCTTCTGAAATCCAAAGGGTATACGCCCGTTACTTTTGATAACCTGTGCACAGGGTGGCAGGATGCGGTGCAGTTTGGGCCGTTTGAGCAAGGTGATCTGCGCGACAGCGTCCGCCTCGCGGAGGTGTTCGCCAAACATAAACCCACCGCTGTCATGCATTTTGCCGCGCTGTCGCAGGTGGGTGAGAGCATGAGCGATCCCGGCGCGTATTGGGCCAACAACGTGGGCGGGTCGCAATCCCTGATGCAAGCGGCCGTAGAGGCCGGGTGTCTCAACTTCGTTTTCTCCTCGACCTGCGCGACATATGGGGAGCAGGACAATGTTGTGCTGGACGAAGAGTGCGGCCAAGCCCCGATCAACGCCTATGGCGCGTCCAAACGCGCGGTCGAAGAGATGCTGGGCCACTACGAAACCGCCTTTGGCCTGCGGCATGTGATCTTTCGCTATTTTAACGTGGCGGGCGCCGATCCTGAGGCCGAGGTGGGCGAATTTCACCAGCCAGAGACGCATCTGGTGCCGCTCATGCTGGATGCCATTGACGGCAAGCGGGATGCACTGACCATTCATGGCACGGATTATGACACGCCCGATGGCACCTGCATTCGCGATTATGTCCATGTGATGGATCTGGTCGGCGCGCATGTGCTGGGCCTGAAATGGCTCGAGGCGGGCAAAGGAAGCCGCGTCTTCAACCTGGGCACCGGGACGGGGTTTTCGGTGCGCGAAGTGGTCGATCACTCGGCGTCGGTCACAAACCGCGAAGTGCCCATTGTCGAAGGCCCACGACGTGCGGGCGATTGCACCAAGATGGTGTCTGGCTCCACCCGTGCAGAAGCCGAACTGGGCTGGCGGCCTGAGATGTCGAGCCTGGAACAGATGGTTTCTGATGCCTGGCGGTGGCATCAAACTGGACATTACGAGAAATAACACCGATTCTGCCTTTAAAAGAGAGCAGAATGGCAAGCGGCACCCTTTCTACGGCTTGGACGCGCTATCGTTTGCGGTGGAAACGCCGCAAGCTGCTGTATCGCGCGCTGCGCAAACGGCGGCAGTTGCGGGTGGTATCCGATAGAACGGGCCAAATCGCCAAGGATCACATCATTGCCGCTGTGACCGTGCGCAATGAGATGCTACGCCTGCCCTATTTTCTGGACCATCACCGCAGATTGGGCGTCGATCATTTTTTGATCGTGGACAATGACAGCGATGATGGCACCACCGCCTATCTTGCAGAACAGCCCGATGTCTCGCTCTGGAGCACGCCGCACAGTTACCGGCTGTCGCGGTTTGGGCTGGATTGGCTGACGTGGTTGCAGGGTCGGCATGCCAGCGGGCACTGGTGTCTGACGCTTGATGCAGATGAGCTGTTGATCTACCCGCATTATGAAACCCGGCCACTGCCAGCCCTGATTGAATGGCTGGAAAGAACCGGGCGGCACTCCTTTGGGGCGCTGATGCTGGATATGTACCCCAAGGGCCCGCTGCGCGATCAAAGCTATGCCCCGGGCGATGATCCCACTGAGACGCTCAGCTGGTTCGATGGTGGCAACTACATGATCCAGAAACAGGAGCGGCATCAGAACCTGTGGATCCAAGGCGGCGTGCGCGCGCGCGAGTTTTTCGCCGATGATCCACGGCGCGCGCCCACGATGGGAAAGGTGCCTCTGGTCAAATGGCACTGGCGCTATGTCTATGTGAACTCTTCCCACGCGATCCTGCCGCGGGAATTGAACATGGTCTATGACGAGGCAGGGGGTGAGAAAACGTCGGGCATCCTGCTGCACACGAAGTTTCTCAACACAGTGGTGGACAAATCCGCTGAGGAAAAACAGCGCCGTGAGCATTTCAACAATTCCGAGCTTTATGAGGATTACTACGACGCGCTGATCGAAAACCCTGATCTTTGGTGCGAATATTCCACCCGCCTCACGGGTTGGAGACAGTTGGAAGCGATGGGCCTGATGTCGCGAGGCAACTGGATATGACGACGGATCGGCGAGCCAATAATGCCAATTGCCAAATGGCGGACTTTGGGTATTTTCCGGTCCACTGGGAAAGTCCCAAATGGGCGCGTCACCTCCCGGGGCCATGCGACGGAGTTAAGTGGTTTTGTGTTAATTCATTTACCGTAAAGTGCCACCGCAAGGGCGCGATACGAAATAGGTGTGTTGAGTGAGCTTTCTGACGTCATATGGCATGCGGTGGCGCCGCAAATACGCGAAGATGCGCGCGTATCGAAAGCATTTTGCGCTGCGCTCTGTGACGGACAATACCGGCAAGATCGCCACCGGTGACATCCTGCTCTTCTCAACCTTTCGAAATGAAAATGTGCGCCTGCCCTATTTCCTTGATTACTATCGTCGGCTGGGGGTGACGCATTTCCTGATGGTCGACAATGACAGCGACGATGGCGGGCGGCAGTATCTATCGGGGCAACCGGATGTGTCGCTTTGGACAACAAAGGCAAGCTATCGCAAATCCCGCTACGGGGTGGATTGGCTCAACTGGTTGCAGCGGACATACGGCGATGGGCATTGGTGCCTCACCGTCGATCCTGATGAGCTTTTCGTTTATCCGTTCTGTGACACGCGGCCCATCCGTGCGCTGACCGATTGGCTCGATAGCTCGAGCGTGCGCTCCTTTGGGGCGATGCTGTTGGATATGTATCCCAAGGGTCGGTTGGATGCGGTGCCCTACCGTGCGGGGCAGGACCCGATTGAGATTGCGGCGTGGTTTGACCCGGGCAACTACGTGATTGATCGCAACCCGTCCTACTGGAACCTCTGGATACAAGGGGGGCCACGGGCGCGGGTGTTTTTCCCGGACCTGCCCAAGAAGGCGCCGGCGCTGAACAAGATCCCGCTGGTGAAATGGGATAAACGCTACGCCTATGTCAGTTCGACCCATACGCTTTTGCCGCGCGGTCTGAACCTCACCTATGATCAATGGGGCGGGGAGAAGGCCAGCGGCGTGCTGCTTCATACCAAGTTTTTGAGCACCTTTAACGACAAGGCCGAAGAGGAACTGACCCGCAAACAGCACTATTCCGGGAGTGTCGAATACAAGGCCTATGCCGAAAAAATCGAAAAAGACCCGGACCTTTGGTGCAATTGGTCGGAAAAATATATAAACTGGCGCCAATTAGAGATCCTGGGACTGATGTCCAAAGGGAACTGGGCATGAGGGTGATGAGGGCAGACACGCGATGAGCGTCGGCATCATAATGCTGGTCCACACGGCCTTTGACCGCGCTGAACAGGTGGCGCGGCACTGGGCGGCGTCGGGATGCCCTATCGTGTTCCACGTCGATAAAAACGTGAAGGATGCCGCCTACCACGCCTTTGTCGACGCGATGTCGGACCTGGACGATGTCCGATTTGTCAAACGCCATCGCTGTGAATGGGGCACTTGGGGTCTTGTTGCGGCGACACAGGTGGCCTCTGAAAAGATGCTACAGGATTTCCCGAATGTGCGGCATGTCTATCTGACCTCGGGCGCGTGCCTGCCGCTGCGCCCGGTGCAAGAGCTTTTCGACTATCTGGATGCACGGCCACAGACCGATTTCATTGAATCCGCCACCACGGCCGATGTGCCTTGGACCGTGGGTGGTCTTGATCGCGAACGGTTCTTGTTGCGGTTTCCGTTTTCATGGCGGCGACAGCGGTTTTTATTCGACGCATATGTGAAGTTCCAACGCCTTGTTGGATACAAGCGCAAGATACCCAATGGCATTGTCCCGCATATGGGCAGCCAGTGGTGGTGTCTGACGCGGCAGACCTTATCGGCGATATTGGAAGACCCGGAGCGTAAGCGCTATGACCGATACTTCAGCAAGGTCTGGATCCCGGATGAAAGCTATTTCGCCACGCTGTCACGGCTGTATTCCCGCCAAATCGAAAGCCGGTCCCTGACCCTGTCCAAATTTGATTATCAGGGCAAGCCGCACATGTTCTATGACGACCATTTGCAATTGCTCCGTCGGTCGGACTGTTTCGTGGCGCGTAAGATCTGGCCTTTTGCCAACCGGCTCTATGACGCGTTTCTGACCGACCAGGAAAGCGCGATGAAGCGCACGGAACCCAACCCGGGCAAGATTGACCGTATTTTTGCCAAGGCGGTCGACCGACGCACACGCGGCCGACGCGGGCTGTATATGCAAAGTCGGTTCCCGGCCGAAGGGCGCGAAAACGGGGTGACCTGTGCACCCTATTCTGTGTTTGAGGGGTTCAGCGACCTCTTTGAGAATTTTGAGCCGTGGCTTGCCAAAACCACCGGCGCGCGGGTGCATGGCCATCTCTTTGCGCCGGACCGGGTGGAGTATTCTGACGGACAAACCGTGATGAACGGCGCGTTGAGCGACAGTGCGAAACTGCGTGATTACAACAAACTGGCCTTTCTCACGAGCCTGATTTGGAACACGCGGGGGGAGCGGCAGTGTTTTCAATTGGGTCCAATGGACGAAATTGAAGAAATCGAATGGGATATGGCCAAAGATCCCAATGCGCAGATCTCTGTCATCACCGGGGCCTGGGCCGTGGGCCTGTTCAAATCGAACCGGAATTTTGCCGAAATCCGCAAAGAGGCCGCGCGCCTGCAACAGATCGAAAGCACGCATCTCAACGCGCTGAGATCGGAATGGGCCAAAGCGCGCATTCGTATCTGGACCATGGCAGAGTTCATTGAGGCGCCGATGGAACCCCTGCAGACCATCATCGATGAGATTGGCAAGACCCGGCGCAAAACGCTGGCCGAGGCGCCGAAACTGACCGACCTCACCGGGTTTCCGCAGTTCCTGCAAAGCCTCAAGAACCAAGGGATGCATCCCTACCTGATGGGCGACTTCCCGATTGACGCGGGCACGCCGGAAAGTCAGGAACCCAAGCCCAAACCCTATTTGATCAAGTAAATGACGGACAGGTTCGATTACTTCGTGGTGTTTGCAGAGATGCGCACCGGGTCCAATTTTCTGGAATCAAACCTCAATGCCTTTGACGGGATCACCTGCTTTGGTGAGGCATTCAACCCGCATTTCATTGGCTATCCCAACAAGACGGACATCCTCGGCATTGATCAGGCCAAGCGCGATGAAAACCCGGCGGGTCTGATCTGGGCCATTCGGGAAGAGACGAAAGATCTGGGCGGGTTCCGGTTTTTCCATGATCACGACCCTCGGGTGATTGACCTCTGCCTTGATGATCCGCGCTGTGCCAAGATCATCCTCACCCGCAATCCGGTCGAAAGCTATGTCTCGTGGAAGATCGCGCAGGCGACGGGACAGTGGAAGCTGACCAATGTGAAACGGCGCAAGGATGGCAAAGCGGCGTTTGATGCGGGGGAGTTTGAGGCCCATGTCAGCGCGCTTCAATCGTTTCAGGTGTTCCTCCTGAACCGGTTGCAGACCAGCGGGCAGACGGCATTCTACCTAGCTTACGAAGACCTCCAAGACGTCGCCATCATGAATGGGTTGGCCCGGTTTCTGGGGGTTGAGGCACAGTTAGAGGCGCTGGACGCGTCATTGAAAAAACAAAACCCCAGCCCGCTGTCCGACAAGGTTGAAAACTTCGATGAGATGGAACGCGCACTGTCGGGCATGGACCGGTTCAACCTGACCCGCACGCCGAATTTTGAACCGCGCCGGGGGGCCGGGGTTCCGGCCTTTGTGACAGGGGCCAAAGCACCGCTTTTGTACATGCCGGTGCGGTCGGGGCCAGAGGCGGCCGTGCGGGATTGGCTGGCTGCGCTAGACACTGTTGATGCGGATACCCTGCCCACACAAATGAACCAAAAGGCCCTGCGCCAGTGGAAGCGCCGCAACAAAGGTCATCGCAGTTTCACCGTGCTGCGCCATCCATTGGCGCGCGCGCATGACGCGTTTTGCACACGGATTTTGCCGCGCGGTGAGGGCACGTTTTCTGACATCCGAAAGACCCTGCGCAATTTTTACAAGGTTCCGATCCCAGGCGATTGGCCGAGTGAGGATTACACGCCCGAGGCACATCGAGAGGCATTTGCCGCGTTTCTTGAGTTTTTGGGTGCGAACTTGTCAGGCCAAACCAACATTCGCGTCGATGCCCATTGGGCGACGCAGGCCGAGGTGCTCCAGGGGTTTGCCGGGTTTTCCCTGCCTGATCAGGTGATCCGGGAGGATGAGCTTTCCACAGCGCTACCTGCCTTGGCGATGTCACTGGGCTATGCCAAACCGCCCAAGGTGCGCCCTGCCGCACCGGATGCGCCCTATGCGCTGGGCGACATATACGATGAGCATCTCGAAACATTGGCCGCGCAGGTTTATCAGCGCGATTACATGCTTTTCGGCTTTGACAGTTGGACGGGCGCTTAAGCGGCCCGGATCGGCATCGCCTCAGTCATGATCGTGTGCAGCGTCGCCGGATTCCGGTTAGAGCGCAGTTTGGCACAGATGCTCGGCTCTTTCAGCGTGCGAGAGATCAGGGCCAGCGCCTTGAGATGTTCCACGCCCGCGTCTTCCGGCGCGAAAAGTGCAAAGATAAGATCGACGGGCTGACGATCAACGGAATCGAAATCCACCGGTTTTTCGAGCATGACCATCGCCCCCAACACGCGATCCACGCAGGTCAGACGCGCATGGGGCAGCGCCACGCCATGGCCGACACCTGTGGGTCCAAGGCTTTCGCGCTCCAGCAATGAATCGATCGCCTCAGAGCTGTCGATGCGATAGGCGCTGTCGGCCAAACCGCCCAGTTCATGAAACAGCCGCTTCTTGCTCGACACGCCAGAAAGCACGCGCACGGCCTCCGGCTTGAGGATCGTAGACATATCCATTTCAGTCTGCTCCGTCAGATGTCCCGCTGCACGTCTAGGTTGTGCAGCCTACGGATCAATCCAGCCAATGTTCCCATCTTCACGCCGGTACACGACGTTCACACCGTCTTTGCTTTCGTTCCGAAAAACAAGCACCGGAGCGCCCGCCAATTCCATTTGCATCACAGCTTCGCCCACCGAAAGAGAAGGGATTTTCGCTTCCATTTCGGCGACGATCACGGGTTGCAGGCTGTCGGGTTCCGAATCCTCTCCCTCGGGTTCAGTGGCGAGGATATATGAGGATGCACCGGAGATTTCAACCGGTTCCACTCGGCTTCGATGATGGTCCTTAAGGCGGCGTTTGTACCGGCGAAGCTGCTTCTCCATTTTCTCGCGGCACTGGTCAAAAGCTGCATAGATTTCATGGTCTTGCGCGCGAGCCTGGGCCGTCAATCCGGTGGATAAATGGATTGTTGCCTCACAATTGAAAGCGCCAGACGATTTGGAAAACACGACATTCGCGTCAGTGGGCCGACCCGCAAATTTCTCAATAACTTCAGTAAGTTCCTGCTCCGCATAGGTCTTGAGAGCGTCGCCTACGTCAATTTGTTTGCCGCTGACTTGATATCGCATGGGTCCTCCTTCGATTGATGCAGACAGGCCACAGATGCGGACGCATCCGTTTGTTACATGCCTATATCTTAACCACTAGTAACGACCTGTTGCGCCGGGCTTGGCAACGATGCGAGATCGCTGAAACTTGGACTTTGGCAAACCGGCAGGTCATTCCCTCATTTGAGGCTGTCCGGGGTCGGGTTGTCAATGAATTTCGAACGCCGCGCCTGTGCCGCGTGTTCAACCGCGCGAGAGCTTCAGGTGATGCGAAAATTATCGCCGAGATAAACGCGGCGCACGTTTTCGTTGCGCACAACTTCGTCGGGTTTTCCGGACATCAGGACCTTGCCATCGTGCAGAATATAAGCGCGATCCACAATCTCAAGGGTCTCCCGTACGTTGTGGTCGGTGATCAACACACCGATCCCGCGGGTCTTGAGATCGGCCACAAGGCGGCGGATATCCCCAACTGAGATCGGGTCGACACCGGCGAAAGGCTCATCCAGAAGAAGGTATTTCGGATTGGCAGCCAGGCAGCGGGCAATCTCCACCCGGCGGCGTTCCCCACCCGACAGCGCGAGGGCATGAACGCGGCGCAGATGTTCGATGGAAAACTCCGCCAGCAGCGTCTCAAGCCGCTCGCGACGGCGAAAGCGGCTTTTCTCCGCGATGTCGAGGATGGACATGATATTGTCCTCAACCGACATGCCGCGAAAGATCGACATTTCCTGCGGCAAGTAGCCAATGCCCAGTTTGGCGCGGCGATACATCGGCAGGGTGGTGGCATCGCGGCCATCAATCGTCACACTACCGCCTTCCGGCTGCACGAGGCCTGCGATCGCGTAAAATGTCGTCGTTTTGCCCGATCCGTTGGGACCCAAGAGCGCGACAACCTCACCTTGCTGCATGGTGAGCGACACATCCCGAATGACCACCCGCTTCTTATAGCTTTTGCGGATAGAGCTGACCATCAGCCCGGTGTTTTCATGCACGATATGCAAGCGGCGTTCGACCATGGGTTACTCCGCGCCCTGTTGCAGCACGGTCTTCACGCGGCCCGACATATTCGCGGTGCCGGAGCGTGTGTTGACGGTCATTGCCTCCGCCGCGACAGCGCTGGGCCCTTGGATCAAAAGGACATTGCCGCGCATGTTGATGAGGCCGGTTTCGAGGTTGTAATCAGCATTAGACGCCTCAGCCGCGTCATCGCCACTGACCAAGATCACGCCGCCCGTGGCCTTGAGCCGCTCGATCCCGCTTTGATTTTCCAGATAGACGACAAGCACCTCAGGCGCCGAAAGCCGCATCGAGCCCTGTCCGATCACCACGTTGCCAGTGAACACGGCGGTGCCATCGTTTTGGTTCACATCCAGATTGTCGGCAGTCACCTCGATCGGCAGGCCATCATTTTCCTGAATATTGCCAAACGCCACTTGGCCCCCCTGTGCCACAGCCATCCCGGACCCGAAGCCAAAAGCAAGGGTGCCGATCAGAAAGATATGCCGGATCCAAAGGACCAAGATGTTATTCCTCTTGGGGTTCGCGCTCGTATACCAGTTTGACCCCATCGGTGAAACGTAAATGAGAGGTCCCTGTTTCATCGTTGTGTTCCAGCACCATACGCCCCGCCGTGATGTCGCCCGCCGGGGCCTGACCCGCGACCGGACCAGGTGTTTCGGCAAACAGAGTGTCGAACTGCGTGTTCAATGCATCCGTGGTGATGGTGTAGCCCGTGGTTGTTGTGACCAGCACGTCACCTGACAGTGCGGCGGTGTTCCTGCTTTGGTTCATTTCGGCATGGCGGGAGGTGATATCAATCCCTGTGCCTGATGACAGGCGGTATTCGGCCATCACATCCTCGGCCACGAAAACACGAGGGTCCTCGGCGGAGGGGCGGGACCGTTCGGTGAGGATCAGCACCTCATCGCCTGACCGTGTGACGCCGGCAAAGGTGGCATTCGTCGCGCCTTGATCCTCGGCCCGTTGTTGCAGGTCAATCGAGGTGACAGGCACGGTTTCGCCCGGGTCGATGCCATCGGAGAACAGAAAAAGTGTAGACAGAATGCCAAGCGCCGCCAAAGGCAGCACGATTTTCATCAGTGCCACAAAGCGAGAGTGGAATTGATCCCGCCAGCCCATGATCAGTGCGCAAAGATGTCCATGTCAGGCCAGCCCTTCAGGTCCAAAACCGCCCGCGTCGGTAAGAAATCAAACGCTGCCTGCGCCAATTCGGTACGGCCTTCACGGGCGAGCATCGTGTCAAGCTTGTCGCGCAATTGGTGCAGGTAAAGCACGTCTGAGGCGGCATACTCGACCTGTGCGTCCGACAGTGTCTCAGCCCCCCAATCAGAGGATTGTTGCTGCTTTGAGATATCAACGGCCAGCAATTCCTGCAGCAGGTTCTTCAGGCCATGACGATCCGTGTAGGTGCGGACCAGTTTGCTGGCGATCTTGGTGCAATAGACCGGAGCGGTCAGGGCTCCAAACGCATTCATCATCGCGGCAATATCAAACCGCCCAAAATGAAAAAGTTTGAGCACGTCGGGGTTTTCCAAAAGGGCGCAGAGATTGGGCGCCTCGGCCTGCCCCAATGCGATCTGCACCACATGCGCCTCACCATCTCCGCCCGAAAGTTGCACCACACAAAGCCTGTCCCGATGCGGGTTCAGCCCCATGGTTTCGCAGTCGATGGCGACAACAGGGCCAAGATTAAGACCATCAGGTAGATCGTTACGGTACAGGTGGTTGGCCATGGTGTATTCCCTTACTCCCTCGGCCACATACGGCTGAGGGGGCCTCTATGCCATGGAGTTTTCGTGATACTCAATGGCCTCTTCCAGGTCTTCAAAGAAAGTCACCTTGCCGTTTTCCAGCACAATCCCGGAATCGCACAGGCTGCGCAGCTGATCCATGGAGTGGTTGACGACAATTGCGCTGGAGTTTTTCATCCGCTCGTCGAAAACGGCCTTACTCTTGCGTTTGAAACGCGCGTCGCCCACCGCGGTGACCTCATCCACCAGGTAATAGTCAAAGTGGATGCCCATGGACGTGCCAAAGGCAAGGCGCGATTTCATACCAGAGGAATAGGCCCGGGTGGGCATATAGAAAAACTCGCCCAGCTCACTGAACTCTTTGACAAACTCGATCAGTTCTTCGGTGTCCACGCCGTAGATGCGCGCGATAAAGCGGACATTCTCAACCCCGCTCATATCCCGGTGGAAGGCGGCAGAGAGACCAATCGGCCAAGAGATCGTACCATCTGAAAATACCCGACCTGCGTCAGGACGCATAATCCCGGAAACAAGCTCAAGCAGCGTGGATTTGCCCGCGCCATTGCGGCCCATCAGGGCCAGGGATTTCCCATCAGGCAGCACCATGTTGAGGTCATCAATGACGACCCTGTATTGCCCGTTCACCCAAAAGCCCTTTGTCAGGTTCTCAAAAGCCAGCATGGCGGATCAGGATCTGTCGCGGATGGAGTAGTAGATCAACGTCCCGATGGACCAGGCCAGCATCAGGAACAAAAAGGACAGCGCCGACAACACGAACACCCGTGGGTACTCGGACGTGTCCGCCCGGGTCGGGTTGATGTATGTGGCAAGGTACCGGCTGGACCGGTTGGCCTCATCCCGGGCAATCTCAACCGCTTGGAGCGACGCAAAATAGACTTGTTCCGCAAATTCGCGGTCTGTGGTCAGCCGCTCAAATTCTGCGATCAAGGTCGGGTAATCCTCTTCCACGCCGCCGGTTTCGGTGCTCGACGAAGAGATGTTTTGCCGCTCGATGGCGATGCGGTCGCGGATCACCTCAATACGTTTTTCGGTATCGCGCAGGCGCGGGTCGCCTGTCGCGGTAGATCCGAGCAACAGATCATACTCCACCAGGGCGGTGGCCAATTCCTGTTGCAGGCTGTTCATCACGCCCATGCGGGTTTGAATATCCAGCGCGGGATCAACGATCTGCGATTGTGTGCGATAGGCGGTCAAAGCTTCGCGCGCGGATTTCAAACGTTCCAGCGCCTCTTCCAGATCGGTCATCGCATATTGCATGGCCTCATTGCGCGCGGCCAGGTTCAGCTCATTGATCTGCTCATGGCTCACGTCCACAATCGCCTGGGTCAAAGCCTGCGCCGTTTCGGCGTCAAAGGCGGTGACTTGCACTTCGATCAGGCCTGTACCCTGGTCATACGATACGCCCACCACACGGTTCCAGAACCAGATCAGGTCTTCTTTGGTCGCGTCGTCCCAAATGGAATAGAACCAGTCATTGGGCCAGTGCTGAGAATAATGCGCGAGCAGGTCGACACTTTCGCCGACACGCTCAACCATGCCTTGGCTGCGAATAAACTCATACAGAATATCGTTGTCAGAGGCTGTAGCGCCGCCTGCCAATTGCGCCAGGCCGCCCAAAAGCTCATTGGCGCCGCTTTCCTCTTGGCTGCGCACGGTGAAGCCGGTGACCGAATGATATTGCGGCTGTGCGACAAACACCAAGTAGCTGACGATTGCGGCAAAGGGGACAAGCACAACAAACAAAAAGCTGCCCAATATACCCCAGTGGCGACGTTTCAACGCTGCCGGTTGTGCAATCGGTTTGATCGGTACCTGGGGTGCAGGCGGTTTTTGTGGCTTTTTGTTCCGGTTGGGATTTGGTTTGCCCTGCTTTGGCCCTTGGTTCTTTCCCGGGCCCTTGGCCGGGGTTGGTTTTGCTTTCTGGGGCGGCTCCAGCGGTGCAACGCGCGCCGGCGCTGCATCAGCTTTTGCCGCGTCCTCTGCCATGGCGCGCCGTGACGCAAAGGAAAACACAGACGCTGCGGCGGCTTCACCGTCGCGCGTCTTGGCCTTTTTGTCCGGTTTTTGCTCGTCGTCGCCGTCAAGCGACACGGAATTGCCGGGCGTTATGGCTGAGCCATCTTTGTCCATCATCTGCGGATCCGTGCCCAAAGCTGTTTGAGTTTTTCGCCTGTGTCTAGCATATTAGCGCAAAGCATCACCAGAGTCTTTGTGTAACCCATGGATACCGGCAAGCCAATACAACTTCCCGGCAAGAAATTGCCGGGCAAACTGCCTGACCGACCGAAAAAGCGTTTTGGCACAGCCCGTAACATCCTGGCGTTGATGCTGCGTGAGATGTCGACGCGCTATGGGCGGACACCCGGTGGCTACATTTGGGCGGTGGTCGAGCCGATCGCGGCGATCATGTTCCTGAGCCTTGGGTTCTCGCTTTTGCTGCGGTCCCCGTCTTTGGGAACAAGCTTTATTCTGTTTTACGCCAGCGGCTATCTGATCCTGCACTTCTACACGAACATTTCCGGGTCTGTTGCGCAGGCCATTGTCTTTTCCCGGTCCTTGCTGCGCTATCCTGCCGTAAACTGGGTGGATGCGATCCTGGCCCGGTTGATCTTGAATTCGCTGACCGGCATAGCAATCGCCGTTTTGCTGATGACAGTGATTGTGGCCTCGATCGATGTCAGCGTTGTGTTTGATCTGCCTCCGATCATTGAGGCCTTCGTTCTTTGCATCATTTTGTCCTTTGGCATCGGCTGCCTAAACTGTTGTTTATTTGGGCTTTTTCCTGTCTGGCTGGTCATTTGGAACGTGCTGACGCGGCCGCTCATGATTGCGTCCGGCGTCATCTTTATCTACGAAGATCTGCCTAGTTTTGCGCAGGATATCCTGTGGTGGAACCCGCTGTTCCATTTGACAGGTTTGATGCGCGTGGGCATCTACCCGACCTATTCGCCAACGTATATCGACATAACCTACGTGTTGTCCTTTGGCATGATTTGCATGGCGCTTGGTCTGTTGCTCACACGGCGATACAACCGCGAGATTTTGATCAAGGGCTAAGCTTACGCATCAAAGTGTAAGTAAAAATTGACACCCCCGCTGAGCCATCTGTAGTCTGTCGTCGTGGTAACGGAGGCAAACGCCATGGCCGAAACAACCCAGATGACTGTCCGCCGGGAGGAGAAAATCCCCACCGCTCTGTTGCGGGGCATTTTGGTTCTTCTCGCGCTGGTTTTGACGCTGGTTTTCTATGCCAGCTGGACAGACCGCCCCCTAGAGGCGCAGCCGCCCAATGGCGAAATTGTGTCTGAGCGTGTGATTCATTTACAGGGCACTGTTGCCGGCGCGGCACGGATTCTGGACGCAGAAGGCGTTGAGATCATGCGTTTTGCCACCGGTGAGGGGGGATTCGTTTCCACCATTGACCGCGTGATCCGCCGCGAACGCCTGCGCAACGGGGTGTCGAATGATGGTGTTCTTCACGTCCGCATGCGCGAAGGGCAGCGGCTTTCAATCTTTGATCCGTCCACGGGCCGTGAGATCGAATTGGAGGCCTTTGGCCGCGACAACATCGCCAAATTCGCAGCGCTAGTGCAGTAAATCTTACGTTTTCTAGGGTGCTTGCCAGGGTTTGCCTTTGCGCCAAAACCCGTGCCCTGCGCGTGATCCTCATCGGTCGTGGACGAGCGTAACAAGAGCGCCTAAAAAACGTACAAATTCATTGACATCCCAGACTGTAAATTTAAACTGACACTTGAATTGTATCGGTTGACCTGAGTCTGTCTCACGTGACTGCCGATGCGGTTACACAAGGCTGATGATCTGTTCGGGATCAAGGTGGCGGCCCTAAGGGGCCACATGTGACACTCGAAAAGATCGCCCTTTCGCGTACCAGGCGCTCGGTGACGGGCCAGGCGCCTTATAAGAAAAGGGCCCTTGCCAAGGATCAAGCCAAATGGCGCGCCACTTCACTGTCTGGGCGAAAGCCCAGGCGTATTTTGTCCAAGGGGCACGCTGTCTGATGCATAAAACGCGCTGCAAGACCTTTGCTGATCTGCATCAGTCAGCGTTTCCTTTGGATCAAAACTTCCCGAGAAAGGAATAAATCATGGCGATGCTTTCTTTTGAAAGAAAGTACAGGGTCCCAGGAGGGACCTTGGTGGGCGGTGACCTGTTCGATTTCTGGGTCGGGCCCTACTACGTCGGCTTCTTCGGGGTGACGACGGTGTTTTTCGCATCGCTCGGCACATTGATGATCCTCTACGGCGCCTCAATGGGCGACACCTGGAATCCCTGGCTCATCTCTATCGAAGCACCGGACCTAGACGTGGGTCTTGGTATGGCGCCGCTCAATGAAGGCGGGATCTGGCAGATTGTCACGATCTGCGCCCACGGCGCGTTCATAAGTTGGGCGCTCAGAGAGGTGGAGATCTGTCGCAAGCTGGGCATGGGGTACCATGTGCCGATTGCGTTTGGCGTGGCGATCTTTGCGTACACGACCCTGGTGGTGATCCGCCCTGTCCTGATGGGCGCGTGGGGGCATGGGTTCCCCTATGGGATCTGGAGCCACCTCGATTGGGTGAACAATGTGGGCTACGCCTATGGCAACTTCCACTACAACCCCGCGCATATGGTGGCGATCACGTTCTTCTTCACCACGACGCTGGCGCTCGCGCTGCATGGCTCGCTGATCCTGTCGGCGGCCAACCCTGAAAAGGGCAATGAGATGCGCACGCCGGAGCATGAAGACACGTTCTTCCGTGATTTCATCGGCTACTCAATCGGGCCGCTTGGCATTCACCGTCTGGGTCTGCTGCTGGCGCTGAATGCCGGGTTCTGGTCGGCGGTCTGTATCGTGATTTCCGGCACGGTCTGGTTCGATGCATGGCTCGACTGGTGGTACTGGTTCCCGGATATGCCCTTCTGGGTTGACATCGAAGGAGGCGTCAATGGCTGAGTATTTCAATATCTTCACGCAAACTCAGATCGATGGCCCTGCTGAGATGGGCATGGTCGAAGATGTCGATCTGCGCGAACGGACCCAAGGTACAGGCTTTAGCCGCCTTGTGGGCTGGTTCGGCAACGCGCAACTTGGACCGTTCTATCTGGGCGGTCTGGGCGTGGCCTCCATCGGCTGCGGTCTGATCTGGTTTGTCATTGTCGGTCTCAGCTATTGGGATCAGGCGGGATATAACCCGGCGGTGTTCATGCGCGACCTGTTCTGGCTGTCGCTCGATCCGCCATCGGCCGAAGTGGGCCTGGGTATTCCGCCATGGGATGACGGGCTTGCCTGGTTCATTGCCAGTTTCTTCTTGCTGGTCTCTGTCATGCTGTGGTGGGCGCGGTCCTATTACCTCGCCAAATCATTGCGCATGGGCAAGCATGTGTTCTGGGCCTTTGGCGCGGCAATCTGGCTCTTCATGGTGCTGGGCTTCTTCCGCCCGATTGCCATGGGCAGTTGGTCCGAGGCAGTGCCTTACGGCATCTTCACGCACCTGGATTGGACGATGACCCTCTCGGTCGTTTACGGCAACCTGTTCTACAACCCGTTCCACGCGCTTTCGATCGTGTTCCTTTATGGCTCTACGCTTCTTTTCGCGATGCACGGTGCGACGATCCTTGCGGTGTCTCGTTTCGGCGGCGACCGGGAGCTGGATCAGATCGCCGATCGCGGGACGGCCACGGAACGCGCCGCGCTCTTCTGGCGCTGGACCATGGGCTTTAACGCCACGATGGAAGGCATTCACCGGTGGGCGTGGTGGTTCGCGGTTCTGACCACGATCACAGGCGGCATTGGCATCCTGCTCACGGGCACAGTTGTCGACAACTGGTTCGTCTGGGCGCAGGAACACGGCTATGCGCCGCTGGACAATTAAGGAGTAGGTGAACATGTCTGCCAATTTCAAATCCACTGAGCCGGCGTTCGACGTCTCAGAGGCTCGCAGGACGATCACCAACCAGATGTTCAAGGGCTTTGTGATCGCAATGGTCACCTTCTTTGGACCGGTGATCTTTATTGTCGCGCTCTACTACATCGGTCTGCTTTTGCCGCCAGAATCGAAAGAGGCCGCAGATCCGACGCCGGACAGCTTCCCCATCGTGATGGAAGCCGAAGAACCGGTTGAGGATGACGCAGCAGCGGCTGAGGAAGAGGACGCCTCTGACGGGTGATCCCCAAGAAGACGCATGAAATTGGAAACGCCCGCCTGGTTTTGGCAGGCGTTTTCTTTGTCTGATGGCTCGTCCGCCCTGACGGGCAGTCTCGCGGTCTAAAGTCGGTTGACCGGCACTTTCAGCATCATGTTCCCGTCGCCATCCGTTGGCACCTCGCCTGCGCGCATGTTCACCTGAAGCGACGGTATGATCAGCTTAGGCATCGCCAATTGTTTGTCGCGCTCGGTGCGGAACTTGATGAAATCCTCCCGGCTTTTGCCGCCGCCGACATGAATGTTCTTTTCTTTCTGTTCGCCCACCGTGGTCTCCCATGAGATGGCGCGCCCGCCGGGGCCGTAATCGTGACAGATAAACAGACGGGTCTCTTCCGGCAGGGTCAAAACACGCTGAATAGAGTCGTAAAGCTCCCCCGCATCGCCACCTGGAAAATCGGCCCGGGCGGAGCCTCCATCAGGCATGAAAAGCGTGTCACCCACGAACCCCGCATCGCCCATCACGTGCACCATGCAGGCCGGGGTGTGCCCGGGCGTGTGCATCGCAAAACAGCGCATGCCGCCCACCATGTATTCATCGCCATCTTCAAACAGGGCATCAAACTGTGACCCGTCGCGCTGAAACTCAGTGCCCTCATTGAAAATCTTACCAAACGTATCCTGCACCGCCATGATGCCCAACCCGATGCCCAGTTTGCCGCCCAACTCATCCTGCACATAGGGCGCGCCAGAGAGGTGATCTGCATGAACGTGGGTTTCGATGATCCACTCAAGCTTCAGGCCCTCTGCGCGAATATGCTCAACCATGCGTTTGGAGCCGTCATAGGTCAGACGCCCCGCCGCCTGATCAAACTCCATCACCGCGTCAATGACGGCGCAGGCGGCACTGTTTGGATCTTTCACCACATAACTGATCGTGTTGGACGCGTCATCGAAGAACGCGGTCACATCCGGTTTGGTGGATAAATCGACGTCTGGCAGGGTCATGGTGGGCCTCCTCTTGCGTTGATAATGCCTCCGGCGTCCCCATATCGCAATGGTGTGGGTTTGGGGGCCGACGATGAGTTCAGCGAGGCGATGAAAATGGTAGTGCATAAGACAATCCAAACCCCAAGCGACCAATTGACCCAAGCCTTCGCCGCCCAAAAAGAGGCCTATGCCGCGGATCCGGTGCCGAGCTTTGGCGCACGTCTCAACCGCCTGTCCCGTTTGCAAAAGGCGATTGAGACCCAAGAGGCAGAGATCACGGCCGCCATCCATGCCGATTTTGACAACCGCGCGGCCCATGAGACAAAGCTGGCCGATGTGATCCCGTCACTTCAGGCCATTGGCCATGCCAAGCGGCATCTGAAATCCTGGATGGCCCCGCGTCGGGTCATGACGGACGTGATGTTCTGGCCGGCCAAAAGCCGCGTTGTGCCACAGCCGCGCGGCGTTGTGGGCATCATCGCGCCTTGGAATTATCCTTTGCTCCTGGCGATCGGGCCATTGGTGGCGGCACTTGCGGCGGGCAACCGGGCGATTGTCAAACCCAGTGAGTACACGCCCAACTTCGCCGCGGTTCTAGAGCGCGTGATCGCGGACGCCTTCCAACAGAGTGAAGCGGCCGTCGTGCAGGGTGGGCCGGATGTAGCGCAAGCTTTGACCGAGCTGCCGTTGGATCATCTGATCTTTACCGGGTCCACGCGCGTGGGTCGAAAAGTGGCGCAGGCGGCGGCGAAAAACCTGACGCCTGTGACGTTAGAGCTTGGCGGCAAATCCCCGGTGATCCTCGATCCCACAGCGGATCTCGACATCGCGATAAAGCGGGTGGTGCGGGGCAAGATGTTCAACGCGGGGCAAACCTGCATCGCGCCGGACTACCTTCTGGTGCCTGAGGATCATCTTGAGGACGTGGTCGGCCGTGTCCTGAAGGCGGCACAAAAGATGTACCCGGAGGTTGCCAATAACGGCGAGCTGACGGCGATCATCAATCAGGGACACTACGATCGGCTCAACGCTTGGGTTGAGGATGCCAGAGCCAAAGGCGCGAACGTCACGCCCCATGCCGACGCCTCAGACATTCAGCGTCGCATGCCCCTGACTGTTGTGACAGGCACCACCGACGACATGCACATCATGCAAGAAGAGATCTTTGGCCCCATTCTACCGATTGTTCCCTACAAGGATTTTGACGATGCGCTGGCCTACATCCGGGCCCGACCTCGACCTCTCGCGCTATATTGGTTCGGCACGCATAAAGGACGGGAAGGGCGTATCATGTCATCGGCGATGGCCGGTGGAATCACGATCAACGATACGCTTTTGCATGTGGCCCAAGACACCTTGCCCTTTGGCGGCGTCGGCGACAGTGGGATGGGTGCCTATCACGGGCGTTACGGCTTTGATACGATGTCGCATCTCAAGTCGGTCTTTGTGCAAAGCCGGTGGACTGGGGCAGACCTCTTTGTGCCGCCTCTGTCCGGATTGACCCGCCGGACGATGAAGATCGCCAACCGATGGGCGCGCCGCTGAGCGTGTGAGCAATCGCTGAAAAAATGGGCGCGCGCTTTGGAATGCGTGCCAAATCCGGGGTCTCGCCCTCTCTGTGGTTTGAATTGACAGGGTAAATTCCCATGTAGAGGATCAAGGAAGCCCGGAGGAGACGCGCAATGGCTTATGAAAAATCGGACGAGGCGATCGCCCGCCTAACCCCTATTCAGTACCATATCACCCAGCAATCAGGCACCGAACGGCCCTTTACCGGGGAATACAACAGCCACAAAGAGCCCGGAATTTACGTCGATGTTGTCTCGGGCGAGCCGCTCTTTGCCTCGGCTGACAAGTTTGAATCGGGCTGTGGCTGGCCGTCGTTCACCAAGCCTTTGGAACATGCTCATGTCACCGAACATACGGATGCATCTCTTGGTATGGTCCGCACCGAAGTGCGCTCCAAACATGGTGACAGTCATCTGGGCCATGTCTTCCCCGATGGTCCGCGAGACCGCGGTGGGCTACGCTATTGCATCAATTCCGCCGCCCTGCGGTTCATTCCCCGAGATGAGATGGAGGCCGAGGGCTATGGCGGGTATTTGGACCAAGTGGAGGATGTAGCATGAGTGAGGCACGCGCCGTACTGGCCGGGGGCTGTTTCTGGGGAATGGAAGAGCTGATGCGCAAACTGCCCGGCGTGAAATCCACGCGGGTGGGCTACACTGGCGGGGATGTGCCCAATGCGACCTATCGCAACCATGGCACCCATGCCGAAGGGCTTGAGGTCATCTATGACCCGGATCAGGTGTCTTATCGCCAACTGCTCGAGGTGTTTTTCCAGATCCACGATCCGACCACGCCCAACCGACAGGGCAATGATATCGGTATGTCCTACCGCTCCGCCATCTACTACGTGGATGAAGACCAAAAGGCCGTGGCCGAGGACACGATTGCGGATGTGACTGCATCCGGTCTGTGGCCCGGCCGCGTGGTGACTGAGGTCGAACCGGTGGGTGATTTCTGGGAAGCGGAGCCTGAGCATCAGGATTACTTGCAACGCATCCCCAATGGCTACACCTGTCACTTCTACCGCCCGAATTGGGTTTTGCCCAAGCGTGACGCGGCAGAGTGATATCCTGACAATCGGTTTTGGTGGCGGATGCCACTGGTGCACGGAGGCGGTGTTCGCCTCATTGCGCGGTGTTGCCTTTGTTGAGCAGGGTTTCATCCGATCCGATCCGCCAAATGACAGCTGGTCCGAGGCGGTCAGGATTGAGTTTGATCCCAATCTCATACCACTCAATGTCCTGATGGATGTGCATCTGCGGACCCATGCCAGCACCTCAAACCACAAGATGCGCGGCAAATATCGCAGCGCGGTTTACGTCGTCTCAGCGGCGCAAGGCGATAAGGTGCGTGATGGCCTGACGGCATTGCAAAAGGGTTTTGAAGACCCGCTGGTGACGCAAGTGCTGACATTGAGGGCGTTCAAAGCCTCTGACCCGCGCTTTCATCGGTACTTTGAACGCAATGCAAACGGCCCGTTTTGTACCCGGTATATAGACCCTAAATTGGCGCTGTTACGGGAAAACTACGCACCCTTTGCTGTGTAGAAAACCCGCCCCGGACTTGATCCGGGGCCTCACTTCACAAAGAGCTTGCGCGGCATATTACACAATGCCTCCGCCGCCCCATCTTCGCGAATGAGGATCGTCTCGGTGGTTTCCAAACCCCAAGTGTCGAGCCAGAGCGCGGGCATGAAGTGAAAGGTCATACCCGGCTCCAGCACCGTGTCATCCTCACTGCGAATAGACGCCGTGCGCTCCCCCCAATCCGGCGGGTAACTCAGCCCAATAGAATAGCCGCAGCGCCCTTCGCGGTGGATGCCGTGTTTGCGCAGCACATCGAGGAAGGCGTTGGCGATATCGCTGGTGCGGTTGCCTGCCCGAGCGGCGTCTAGCCCCGCTTCAATCCCTTCCATCTGCGCGTTTTCAGCCCTCCGAACCGCGTCGGGCGGCGTGCCAAGATAGACCGTCCGGCACAGCGGCGCATGATAGCGGCGGTACACACCAGAAAGCTCGAAAAACGTCGCCTCCCCTTCGCGCATTTCATTGCCATTCCACGTCAGATGCGCAGCCGTGGCATCCATGCCCGAGGGCGTCAGCGGCAGGATCGCGGGGTAATCGCCCCAATCCTCGCCCACGCCAGTGATGCCCGCGTGCAGGATCTCGGCGACCAGTTCATTCTTGCGCAAGCCGGGGCGGGCATGATCGATGGCGGTCTGCACAATCTTTTCCGAGATCCGCGCAGCACGGCGGATAAAGGCAATCTCTTCGTCTGATTTGATGATGCGCTGCCAATTGACCAGTGCAGTGGCGTCGACAAGGTCTGCCTCCGGCAATTCCTCGGCCAGCACGGCATGGGCCTTGGCAGAGTAATAGTAGTTTTCCATCTCCACCCCGATGCGTGCGCCACCCAGGCCCAGATCGCGCAGATGTGCCGCCAGATGCTGCATCGCGTGGCGTTCGGTGGATTGGACGTAGTCGTCGCCGTAGCCCAGGATGTTTTCATCGCCCATCCAGCAGGTGCGCCGCCCGCCCAACATGTCCATGTAACGGCCCCACCACATTGGATCGCCCGTTTGCGTTAGGATCACACCCTGATGGACGTAGAATGACCAACCGTCATAGGCCGTGAGCCAGTTTTGGTTGCTCGGGTCCGTAATAAACAGGGCATCGAGACCGGCCTTAGACATCGCCGCGCGGGTCTTGGCGATGCGGCGGTCAAACTCGGCTTGGCTGAATGGCAGGTCTTTGTCGCTCATGGTGATCCCCCTTGATGCCCAAAGTCTGGCCGATTTTGCGTCGCAGTGCCACGCCCATCCGCGAGAAGCCGGTTTTGGGTTGACCGCAAGGTCAGTGTCTCTACGCTCTCGCGGTGGAAGTGGTGATATGAGGAACGCGACGGCGGTATAGGTCGCATTTATGCGAAGAAATGTCGCTTTGCGGTTCTCGGATCAGACCAGTACACGATTTATTCGCTTCGATCGCGGGCCAACCGTGACGGATAGAACAGGGAGACGCCTTTGGCCGAATCGCAACAGAGCGATGCGTTTGTCGCGTTTGAGCGCGTACAAAAAAGCTATGACGGGGAAACCCTCGTCGTCAAAGACCTCAACCTTGAGATGCCCAAGGGCGAATTCCTGACCATGTTAGGGCCGTCAGGCTCAGGCAAGACCACCTGTTTGATGATGCTGGCCGGGTTTGAAACGGCGACGCATGGGAAAATCCTGCTGGACGGTGTGTCGATCAACAACATTCCGCCGCACAAACGCGGGATCGGAATGGTGTTTCAGAACTACGCGCTGTTCCCGCACATGACGATTGCCGAAAACCTGAGCTTTCCGTTGGAAGTGCGCAAGATCGGCAAATCTGACCGTGAGGCCAAGATCAAACGCGCGCTTGATATGGTGGAGATGGGGGCCTTTGGCGGGCGCCGTCCCGCGCAATTGTCCGGGGGTCAGCAGCAGCGCGTGGCGCTGGCGCGGGCATTGGTGTTTGAGCCAGAATTGGTGCTGATGGATGAACCGCTCGGTGCCCTCGACAAACAATTGCGCGAGAAGATGCAGTTTGAGATCACAAATCTCGCGCATTCGCTCGGCATCACCACGGTCTATGTGACCCATGACCAGACCGAGGCGCTGACCATGTCGGACCGGGTGGCCGTGTTTGACGATGGCCGCATCCAACAGATCGCCCCGCCGGATGAACTATATGAAAGCCCGCAAAACAGTTTCGTGGCGCAGTTTATTGGTGAGAACAACACGCTGGGCGGTACGGTCAAAGAGATCAAGAATGACATCGCTTTGGTGCAGCTCGACAATGGCGATCTGATTGACGCCAAGCCCGTGAACGTGACCCAGCCCGGGGAGCGGACAACGATTTCCATCCGGCCAGAGCGGGTGGAGGTCAATCGCGAACGCCTTGGCCCGGATGCGCACACGCTCAAGGCCGAAGTGGCCGAGTTCATCTATATGGGGGATGTGTTCCGCACGCGGCTCAAGGTCGCTGGGAGCGACGATTTCATCATCAAAACCCGCAACTCCGCCGATCAGCAGCGCCTGCAACCGGGCGCACAGATTGAGATCGGTTGGCTACCGCAAGATTGCCGCGCGCTCGACGCGGTGTAAGAGATCACCAGTTTTGCGGCCTCTTTGCGGGCCGCGAAAACCCTGAGGCCCTTTTGCTTTCACCCGTGGTGGGGGGCCGAAAACCAACGAACGGGATGACCAACTAGGGAGACCAAAATGAAAATGACCAAAACACTTCTGGCATCCACCGCTGTTGCGGCGATTGCCGGTGGCGCCATGGCCCAGGAAATGACGATTGTGTCCTGGGGCGGTGCTTATTCCAAGTCGCAGCTGCGCGCTTACCATGAGCCCTACACAGCCAAGACTGGCGTAACCATCATCAACGATGACAGCTCTGCTGAGGCCGTGGCCAAGCTGCGCGCGATGAACGAGGCCGGCAACGTGACCTGGGATGTGGTTGACGTGGTCGCCGCCGATGCGATCCGCCTCTGCGACGAAGGTCTGGCGATGGAAATCGACCCGGACACGCAACTGGCTGCTGCGCCCGATGGCACGCCTGCCTCTGAAGATTTCGGTGACCTGCTGGTCAGCCCGTGCTTCATCCCGCAGATCGTGTATTCCACGACCTTTGGCTACCGCACGGACCTTGTGGGTGACACACCGCCGACGGATGTCTGCGCCGTGTTCGACACCGAAGCCTACCCGGGTAAGCGCAGCCTTGAGAAGCGCCCGATCAACAACATGGAATGGGCTCTGATCTGTGACGGCGTGGCATTTGAAGATGTCTATGACGTGCTTGAGACCGAAGAAGGCCAGAACCAAGCGCTTGCCAAGCTCGACACCATTCGTGACGACGTGATCTGGTGGTCCGCTGGTGCCGATACTCCGCAGCTCTTGGCTGATGGTGAGGTCGTCATGGGTTCCACCTATAACGGTCGTCTGTTCTCGGTCATCGAAGAGCAGAACCAACCGGTGGCAATGCTCTGGGACGCGCAGGTGTTTGACCTTGACGGTTGGATCATCCCGACCGGTCTGAGCGAAGAGCGTACCCAGCAGGCGCTGGACTACATCATGTTCGCGACAGACACGCAGCGTCTGGCGGATCAGGCCAAGTACATCTCCTACGGTCCGGCGCGTGCCTCTTCTGCACCGCTCGTGGGTCAGCACGCGGATCTGGGCATCGACATGGCCCCGCATATGCCGACCGACCCGGAGAACGCCAAGCGGACGTTCCTCTACAACTACGAGTTCTGGGCGGATTACCGCGATGACATCGACGCCAAATTCCAGGCGTGGCTGGCACAATAAGCCGGTTGAGTGACTTGGGGAGGGGCGCATGCCGCCCTTCCCCTCATTTGTTTTTCTCTTTTCATAGCTGAGACAAACGATACGTTGGGGGCCGCCTGAATGGCAGATGTGACACAATCCGCGCCACAAACAGCTCAGCAATCTGGGCCGATGCTGGCCGCTGATGGCACGCCTCTGAAACAGAGCCTCGCGCGGTCTTTGCGCAATCAGAAACTGCGCGCCTTGGCGTTGATCGCGCCTTTGTTGCTGTTTGTGCTGGTGTCCTTTGTCGTGCCCATTGGGCAGATGCTTTTCAAATCCGTCGAAAATGACATCGTGGCCGAGACCCTGCCGCGTACGGTCGTCGCTCTGCAAGACTGGGATGCCTCAAACGGTGAGCTGCCTGATGAACCCGTCTTCGCAGCCTTTACCGCCGACATGGTGGAGGCCGTGGCGGCCAAGCAGCACACGCGCCTCGGCACGCGCCTGAATTACGAAGAGACGGGCATGTCTTCGCTGTTTCGGAAATCCGGCCGGCAAATCCGACGGCTTGATCCGGTGGCCGACGCGCCGTTCAAAGAAAAGCTGATCGATATTGATGAGGACTGGGGCAAGATTGAAACCTGGTCCACGATCAAGACCCATTCTGTGCGTCTGACCAATGGGTATTTCCTGAACGCTGTGGACATGCAGCGTACACCGGAAGGCGCGCAGGCGCAGCCGGAAGACCGTCAGATTTTGGTGAAGCTTTTCGTGCGGACGCTGATGATGTCCTTGGCGATCACCGCATCCTGTATTTTGTTGGGTTATCCCATCGCCTGGATCATCGCCAACAACCCGGCAAGGATCGGAAACCTCTTGCTCATATTGGTGCTATTGCCGTTCTGGACGTCGCTCTTGGTGCGGACGTCTGCGTGGATCGTGATGCTACAACAACAAGGCGTGGTGAATGAGATCCTCGTCTGGCTCAACGTGATCGCGGATGACGCGCGGCTGGTGATGATCCGCAATGAGATCGGCACCATCGTGGCCATGACGCATATCCTGCTGCCGTTCATGATCCTGCCGATGTATTCGGTGATGCAGACGATCCAGCCCAGCTATCTGCGGGCGGCGAAATCGCTGGGGGCCACGAACTTTACCGCCTTCTGGCGCGTTTACTTCCCCCTGACGGTGCCGGGCATTGGCGCGGGGTCGATCCTCGTCTTCATCCTCGCCATTGGCTATTACATCACGCCTGAGATTGTGGGCGGCACCAAGGGGATCTTTATCTCCAACCGGATCGCGTTCCACATCTCAAGCTCGCTCAATTGGGGGCTCGCCGCGGCGTTGGCCTCCATCCTGCTCGCGGCGGTGCTGATCCTCTACTGGGCCTATGACAAGATCGTGGGCATCGACAACGTGAAGCTGGGGTAGGCGCGATGGCGACATTCAAACTCACCCATGTGGAACGCAAGCCGATGTCGTTCACGATGCCGGTCATCGCCGTGGCCGGTGCGATTGCCGGGTTCCTTGTGGGCACGGCGAATGGCTCTGGCTCCCTTGGGTTTCTGATTGGGGCCGCTCTGGCCGCCGCCACCGCCTTTGCATGCATCACCTTTCTTAGTGACGGGATGGAAAGGTTGGGCCGCTGGGGTCTTTTCGCAGGGATTGTGGCCATCGGCACCCTCATGGGCGGCGTGCTTGGCTTCGTGGTCAGCGCGCTCTTTGGTGCGTTTTTCCAATGGTTCATCTACTGGATTGGCGAAGGCCGGTATCGCGCCAAGCTCGCGCCCTATCTCACATCCGGGCAGGTCCTTTGGCATTTTAGCTTCCGTTTTCTCTGCGGCGCGATCTTTGTTTTCCTGATCACGCCGATCCTGGTGGTCATGCCGCTCAGCTTCAACGCCGAGGATTTCTTTACCTTCACTGAAGGGATGCTCCGGTTTGATCCAGAGGCGTATTCGCTCAAACATTACCGCGATTTTTTCACCAACAATGAATGGCAGCGGTCGTTCAAAAACTCGCTGATCATTGCCCCGATTGCGACGATCATTTCGGTGACGCTGGGCACGCTGGCCGCTATCGGGCTGAGCCAAAGCCATGTGCCCGGCCGGCGCGCGATCATGGCGATCCTGATCTCGCCCATGATCGTGCCGTTGATCATTTCGGCGACGGGGATGTTCTTTTTCTATTCCGACATTGGTCGGTTCCTTGAGGGCACGATTGGCATCGATAAGAACACCGTGGGCTACATCAAGGTGATCCTCGCCCACGCTGTTTTGGGTATTCCGTTTGTCATCATCACGGTGACGGCGACACTTGTGGGCTTTGACCGGTCGCTCACGCGGGCGGCGGCGAATATGGGGGCGGGGCCCGTGACGACGTTCTTTCGCGTTCAGATGCCGCTGATCCTGCCCGGCGTTATCTCGGGCGGGCTGTTCGCGTTCATCACGTCCTTTGATGAGGTGGTCGTGGTGCTGTTCGTCGGCTCGGCCAGTCAGAAAACCCTGCCATGGCAGATGTTCACCGGCCTGCGCGAACAAATCTCGCCCACGATCCTCGCCGTGGCGACGATCCTTGTGGCGATGTCGATCCTGCTGTTGCTGACGGTCGAGCTGTTGCGCCGGAGGTCAGAGCGGTTGCGCGGGATGAGCCCGGGGTGACCCTTCGGGGGTAAGCCGGGGTTAACCCCGGCCTACGCGGCCGATTTGGCGGCCTCTTCGGGGCGCACGAAGACAGGCCGATCGGGCGAGGACATATCGTCTCGATAGGCATATCCACCCAGATCGAAATCCTTAAGGCCCGACGGATCGGTCAGCCGACGCTGAATGATAAACCGTGCCATCGCGCCGCGCGCTTGCTTGGCGAAAAAGCTGATCACTTTGGGGCCTGCGGGTTTGTCTTCCATAAAGACCGGCGTGATCACATCGACCGCCAGGGCGCTCAGATCTACGGCACCGAAATATTCCTGACTGGCGCAGTTGATGAGCGTTTGAGTCCCCGCCGCTTTGGCATCCGCATTGATCGTCTTGGCAATCTTGTCGCCCCAGAAATCATAGAGCGATTTACCCCGGGCCGTCTTCAACCGGCTGCCCATCTCCAAACGATAAGGTTCGATCCGATCCATGGGGCGCAACAGACCGTAAAGACCTGAGAGGATGCGCAGGTGATCTTTGGCAAAGGCCATCTCATCTTCATCAAGCGAGCGCGCCTCAAGACCAACATAAGTGTCACCGGCAAAGGCGAACGCGGCGGCCTGCGTTTCTTGATCGCCAAAGTCGCGAAACCGGTCGGCGTTGAGACTGGCAAGTGTTTCACTGATCCCCATCAGTGTTTGCAAATCCTTGGCTTTGAGGCCCCGGGCCGCATCCACCAATTCGGCCGTCTCTGTCGCAAAACGCGGCTTGGTCATCCGCGTGCCAGTCACGGGCGACATATCAAGCTTTTTGGCAGGGGATAGAACGATCAGCATGGTCGGGCCTCCTTTGATCCTGATTTAGTCCGCCATCTGGAGCACGTCCAGAAACGCAGCCCCAAATCGGTCATTTCGCCGCTCCCCCAACAGGCGCGCCATTTCACCTTCGTTGCGCGGACGGGTCTGGGCCACGCGTGAGATCAGCGAGGCCGAACAGCTCAGCGGCTTCTCCAGCCCATCTGGTCCATGGTGCAGGTCGGCCTGCACAGCCATGAGCCGGTCATAAACATCGCCCTCGGATCGGCCAGCCAGTTTGCGGCGCGTGGGGTGCATCTCTTCCGCCTGACCATTGATCACCTCAAGAAAGATGCGCCCATATTGGTCCAGCTTCTTGGCCCCGATCCCGTTGATCCCCGCCATCTGATCGAGGTTGGCAGGCCGCGCCTGCGCCATTTCAATCAACGTACGGTCATTGAACACGATATAGGCGGGCAGTTTCGCAGCCTCCGCCAATTCGCGCCGCTTGGCCTTGAGGGCGGACAGCAGGGGCGCGTCCTCCTCCGACACCAGCGCGCGGGCCTCGGGCCGGGCGGGGGCATTGGCCATGGTGTCGCGGCGCAACTCAATTGTCTCTTCGCCGCGCAAAAGCGGGTGGGCCTTTTCCATGATCCGCAGCGCGCCGTGGCGTTCGGGGTCAGGGCGGATCAAATCAAGGCCGAGCATCTGACGAAACACCCCCTGCCAGGCGCGTTTGGACATGTCTTTGCCGACGCCAAAGGTGGGCAGGCTGTTGTGACTGCGGGCTTTCACCTTGTCAGTTTCGTTTCCGGTGAGCACGTCGATCAGATGCCCCTGGCCGAAATATTCGCCGGTGCGCAGCGCCGCAGACAGCGCCTTTTGCACGGTCTCAGTGGCGTCGTAGACTTCAGGCGGTTTGGCGCAGAGATCGCAATGGCCACAAGGCTCCGCCGTCTCCCCGAAATAGGACAGCAGCACCTGACGGCGGCATTTATGCGCCTCCGCCAAACCCAAAAGCGCGTTAAGACGGCCATGATCCGCGGCGCGGCGTTCCGGGGGTGCGAGACCTTCGTCAATCTGGCTGCGGCGCAGGCGAATATCGTCAAACCCGAAAAGGGTGAGCGTTTCAGCGGGCGCCCCATCGCGGCCCGCCCGGCCGATTTCTTGGTAATAGGCCTCAATGGATTTGGGCAGGTCGGCATGAACGACCCAGCGGATATCGGGCTTGTCGACGCCCATACCGAAGGCCACCGTGGCGACCACAATCAGCCCATCCTCGGCATTGAAACGCGCCTCCACATGGCGGCGATCCTCGGCCTCCATTCCGCCGTGATAGGCGATGGCGTTGTGCCCGCCCTCACGCAGAGCCTGGGCCAGCGTTTCGGTTTTCGCGCGTGTGCCGCAATAGACAATGCCGGACTGCCCTTTGCGGGCGGCGATGAACTGTGTCACTTGGCTGCGCGGTTGGTTTTTCTCAGCAAAGGCGAGGTGGATATTGGGCCGGTCAAAACCGTGAAGAAAGGTCTTTGGCGCCTCCCCATCAAACAGCTTTTCAACGATTTCCTCGCGGGTTTCGGCATCCGCAGTCGCAGTGAAGGCGGCAAGGGGGACACCGAGCGTGCGACGCAGCTCACCGATACGCAGGTAATCAGGGCGGAAATCATGCCCCCATTGCGAGACGCAATGCGCTTCATCGACCGCGATCATCGTCACGCCAATGCGGCGCAGCATCCCCATGGCCGATCCGGCGGCAAGGCGTTCGGGCGCGATGTAGAGAAGCTTCATGCGCCCGGCGTCAAGCGCGTCCCAGACCTCAGCGGTTTCTTCCTCGGTATTGCCGGAGGTGAGCGCGCCGGCCTCCACGCCCACGGCTTTCAACGCGCGCACTTGGTCGCGCATGAGGGCGATCAAGGGCGAGATGACGACTGTGACGCCGTCGCGCATGAGAGCCGGGAGTTGGAAGCAGAGCGACTTGCCGCCGCCCGTAGGCATGATGGCAAGCGTTGGTTCCCCGGTTGCTACAGTCTGGACGATCTCCTCCTGCCCTGGGCGGAACGTGGAGAAGCCAAAAACGTCGTGCAAAAGCGTGGCAGCGCTGTGCATGGGGCCCCCTCAAGTAGCGAAGCGGTAGGGAAACGAAACCGCCCTGTGTAAAATTTTATGTTTCTGCTCTTAGACATGAAACTCGCACACTAAGATTCGGTAAACAAGCGGGTGTTCAGTGCGTGGCGCGGAATCAAGGCCCTTAGGCCGCCGCGCCTTCGCCAGGCCCCTCCCAGGGCATGGCGAAATAGAACGGTCACCGCCCATTGGGTCTGTCCTGCGGGACATCACGATAAAGCACTGCTGAACAAAGTTTGGTCGCCACGCCGGGGCCCGGCAAAGGCGCTCTGACTTAGGCGAAGGCGCTGATGTTGTTGATGATGATGATCCGCAGCGCGTAGACCGCGATCAAGGCCACAAGCGGGGCCAGATCAATCCCCGACATCTGCGGCAGGATACGCCGGATCGGGCGATAAAGCGGTTCCAGAAGGCGGGTCAGACCATCCCAAATTTGGGCCACCAAGGGCTGACGCAGGTTGAGAACCTGAAACTGGATGAGCCAGCTCATGATCACTTGGATGATGATCAAAAACCAGACCACATCGAGGATCAGCATCAAAATCTGAAAGAGCGACAGCATGGGCGGCATCCTTGGCGTTTTCGTTCGCACTGACCTATGCGGGCGGGCGTCAAAGCGCAAGCCTTACGCGAGGTTTAGGTTGACGTAACCGGGGGTGAGGGTCACCTGACGGGGATATCATCGAAGGACGCCCCTCATGTATCCCGTCATCCGCATGGTTCATCAGTACCTCAAAGTGCGCCGGTTGCCGAAGCTTGGGCCGCTGGAGACGCATGTGTCGCACCACACCTGCCTGCCCTGGGACATTGATATCTTCATGGAGCTCAACAATGGCCGTACGCTCACGCTCTATGATCTGGGGCGGATCCCATTTGCGGTGCGCACGGGGTTGGATGTGATCTTGCGCCAGCAGAAATGGGGGCTCACCGTGGCGGGTGTTGCCGTGCGCTACCGCCGCCGCATTCGGATGTTCGAAAAGATCGAGATGAACTCGCGGCTCGTGTCATGGGATGACCGGTTTTTCTATATTGAACAGTCGATGTGGAAATCCGATGGCGAATGCGCCAACCATGCGATGTTTCGCACCGCGGTGACGGATCGCAACGGGATTGTCTCACCTGTGCGCGTGGCCGAAGTGATGGGCGTGGCGGACGCAGCACCGCCTTTGCCGCCGTCCTTTGCCGCATGGACCAAGGCCGAAGACGCCCGTACCTGGCCGCCAGAACGGGCTTGAGGCCAAGATCACCACCCAGAAACACCCGTCCCGGCCCTGAGCCGGGACCTCATGTCTTGAACCCGGAGGCCCCGGATCAAGTCCGGGGCGGGGTGTCCTTTGACTTTGACCCACGCATGAATCCCTTGCTTGACTTGACGTGAGACTGTCTAGTCGTTCCTGCAAAACAGGAGCTATGATGAGCGCGCGCAAACGCATTTGGGGCTGGTACTTTTTTGACTGGGCCAGTCAGCCCTACGCGACCCTTCTGATCACGTTCATCTTCGCCCCCTACATCAAGGAAATCATCGGTGACGGGGCAGAGGCGCAAGCGACCTGGGGCTTTACCGTGGGCGCGGCGGGTATTTGTATTGCGCTCATGGCCCCGATCCTGGGCGCGGTGGCGGATACCTATGGAAATCGGATGCGATGGATCTGGCTGTTTTCGGCATTCTACATCGCGGGGGCTGCGGGGCTGTGGCTGGCCACGCCGATGGATTATCCTCTGACGGTGGTTCTGCTGTGCTTTGCCCTTGGCCTCATCGGTATGGAGTTTGCGACGATCTTCACCAATTCCATGCTGCCTGACCTTGGCACGCGGGAAGAGATCGGGCGCATCTCGGGCAAAGGGTGGGCCTTTGGGTATACCGGCGGGTTGGTGGCGCTTGTGGCAATGCTGCTCCTGTTTGCCGAAGGGGCCGCAACGGGCAAAACCCTTTTGGGCATAGATCCGATCTTTGGGCTTGATGCGAACGCCCGGGAAGGCACGCGATTTGTCGGACCATTCACCGCGATTTGGTACGTCGTTTTTATCGTGCCCTTTTTCCTGTGGGTCCGCGATCCAAAACCACCAAGCGCCCCGCCCGGCGCTTTTCGGGCAGCACTGCGCGGGCTAGGGCGCACCCTGAAATCACTTCCCCAGACGCCGTCGCTCTTTGCCTATCTCGGCTCGTCCATGTTTTACCGTGACGCGCTGACGGGCATGTACTCCTTTGGGGGGATCTATGCTGCTGGCGTCCTGGAATGGAGCATCATCGACACTGGGATCTTTGGCATCATCGCGATCCTGTCCGGCGCAATCTTTGCATGGCTGGGCGGGTATGCCGATGATCGATTCGGGCCCAAGCCTGTGATCCGGACCTGCATTGTGGTTCTGACCGTGGTCGCGATCTGCGTGGTGTTCGTGAGCCGGGAACGTGTCCTTGGCATCGCGGTGGGGTCCACGTCCCAATTGCCTGACATTGCGTTTTATGTGCTCGGTGCCATCATCGGTGCCGCAGGTGGCGTCATTCAGGCGGCGAGCCGTTCCATGATGGTGCGTCAGGCGCAAACCGGTCGCATGGCGGAGGCTTTTGGCCTTTATGCCCTGGCGGGCAAGGCCACCAGTTTCATCGCGCCGCTCTCGGTTGGTGTTGTCACCGCACTCAGCGGCAGCCAGCAGGTGGGCGTCACGCCGCTCATTGTTCTTTTCCTGATGGGGCTTATCCTGTTACGCTGGGTCAAGACGGAAGGGGACAGTCGCCTATGATGCGCAAGGTCAGATGCTTTGCCTTGATGCTCGTGCTTGCCGGATGCGGCGGCGCGGCCCCCGTGGCAGATCGCCAAAACGTGGTGTCGACACCATCCCCCGAAAGCATTCCAGTCGCGATGCGCGGTGTTGCCGCCAGACAGCTTTTCGGCGCACAAAGCACGACGTCATCCCTGCCGCACGCACCTTTGGGCAACTACTCAAAAGGCTGCATGTCGGGCGGTGTGCAGCTCGCCGAAACGGGACCCACATGGCAGGCGATGCGGCTGTCGCGCAATCGCAATTGGGGGCACCCAGAGCTGATCGACTACATCCAAAAACTGTCGGCTGTTGCGGCGACGCAGCCCGGGTGGGCCGGGCTTTATGTGGGCGATCTGAGCCAACCGCGAGGTGGGCCGATGCGCACCGGGCATGTGAGCCATCAGGTGGGGCTGGATGTGGATATCTGGGCGTTGCCTCCAACGCGTCTCAATCTGACGCGTGCGGAGCGGGAGAGCCTGTCGTCGATTTCGCTGCGCCGTCAGGGCGGGGCCTTTACCAATGATAACTTCACCCGTGGGCATCACGAGGTGATCAAGGCCGCCGCCCAAGACCCACGCACCGCGCGCATCTTCATCTTTCCGGGCGCCAAGGTGCGCATGTGCAAGGAAGAGACGGGCGACAAATCCTGGCTGCGCAAGGTGCGGCCCTTGCACGGGCATCACTACCATTTCCACATCCGGCTCAAATGCCCTGACGGAGAGCGAAACTGCGTCGCGCAAGAGCCGCCTCCGCCCGGAGATGGCTGTGAAGAGGCGCAGGTTTGGGTGAACAATATCCTCAACCCGCCGCCGCCTCAGCCGCCGGACCCTAACGCGCCACCGCCCAAGAAGCCTGTATCACAGCTGACCATGGCGGATTTGCCGGAACAGTGCATCGCAGTGCTGCAATCGCCGTGACGCGGGACAGATGTCGTCAAGACCACACGCCCCGGACCTGATCCGGGGCCTCTACTGATAACGCGAGGTCCCGGATCAGGTCCGGGACGGGCATTTTCCAGTTTGCACCGCGCCTCAAAACCATTAAAGCCCGAGGCCTGAACTTCAACGCGGGTACGTGACATGCAAAGAGCACATCTTTTGGGCATTCTGGCCATGGCAACCATTGTGGTGGCCTCCAACATCCTTGTGCAATTTCTCTATGGGCAATGGCTGACCTGGGGCGCGTTCACCTATCCGCTGGCGTTTTTGGTCACCGACATCATGAACCGCGTCTATGGCCGCGCCGCCGCGCGCAAGGTTGTGCTGGCCGGTTTTGGCGTGGGCCTGGTGTGTTCCTTCATCGGCACGCAGATCATGGGTGAGTTTGGTCCGCTGGTCACCTTGCGGATTGCAATCGGCTCTGGCTTGGCATTCCTGACGGCGCAACTTCTTGATATCGCAGTGTTTAACCGCCTGCGTGATGGCTCTTGGTGGCGCGCGCCGGTGGTGTCGTCGATCATCGGCAGCTCTGTGGACACGGCGCTTTTCTTCACCATTGCCTTCTCCGCGTCGCTCACAGTCTTGGAGCCCGCCAACGATGTCAGCTGGGCCGGTGAGGTTCTCCCACTCCTTGGCATGGGGCCGATGGCGCCGCTTTGGGTGTCGCTTGCCGTGGCGGACTGGATGGTGAAGATGGGGCTGGCTCTGCTCGCTTTGGTGCCATTCCGCATCATCGTGGGGTCACTTACCCATCGCACCACATGATTTTGTTTTGACAAATCCAAAACCTGTGCCACCATCCTATCAACGTCAACAAAGTGAAAGGAGGTGGTCCAGTGTCTATAGAGGTATTGGAGAGAGGTGTCGGAACAGTCAGGGAGGGCCTTGTCTAGGGCAGACCC